>JAQUYF010000083.1 GCA_028691975.1 Bacteroidales bacterium
GCGTGAATGTGTTGTTCTCCACGACAGACTTCTTTGTACTCTCTCACCCGAAGAAACATATTCGGATGGAGAGTGCCAATTTGAAATCATACCTTATCGCGACTTCGCAACAGTTAATTACATTGATAGAAAAAATCGCTGCGGATTCGGCATGAATGCCACCATCGCAGAGACCTATTTGAAGTCGGATCAACAAAATAATGTGACGCAATATGCCTGGACCGGAAATCTTAAAGGCTCGATACCCGTAGAAGTACTCCTCGAGGTCAGAGCTGACAATCTCGTTGGAGGAGAGATGAGATACACTCGCACCGGAAGCGGACAACCTGTCCGGCTACTCGGAGAATTGGGAGCAGGTGGTCTTATAGAGTACTGCAACAGGGTTTTTCTGGACGAATATCAGCCTGACGGCTATCAGTCAGGTCATATCGATTTTGATTTCAGTGACAGGAAAAAATGCGAAGGCAACTGGTCAGACGATAACAACTTTTTTACAATGTCTTTGACCCAACCGATTGTTTTCCCTTCAAACAAAGGTAATTTCTTTGAGAAAGCCGATGATTCCGAGATAGAAGGAACTTATGTTTTCAAGTATTCACGTCCGGCAGGGGGTGACAGAGTAGGTCGCATCACGATAACAAGGGATCACGACGGAATCAGATTTGAATACTTCAGCAATGTGTCGGGCATAACGGAATATTCAAACGAAACAGATTCCAAAGGAGCCTCACTTGAGAATGGAAAGTTTAAATATACGGTTAAGTCGTGTGACTATCAGTTTGAGGTGGAATTTTTTAAGGGGTTTCTTCATATAAAAAACCTCAACTATGATATGCAGAATTGTGTTGCGGCCGAATTAAATTCATCATTTAACGGTTATTACATCAAGAAGAAATAGTTTACTATGAAGTCATCTCCTTTCTCGCTGGCTGTTTTATGTACTTTATGCGCATCACTTTTTATCTCATGCAGTACGCCACATACTTTGCAGGAAGTTAAGTATCAGTCTGTTGTAATGGATTCCATTAAAATCTGCTATAAGACATACGGCAGCGGTAACAACAACATAGTATTTGTTCACGGCTTCGGTTGTGACATCAATGCGTGGAGTGAACAGTTCAGCTATTTCAGCGACAAAGCACGGATGGTCTTCATTGATCTCCCCGGCTTCGGGCAAAGTGACAAACCACATACAGACTACACTCTTGACTTTTATGCAGATGCCGTAAAGACGGTAATGGATGATTTGAAGATACGGGGCGCGGTGCTTGTCGGACATAGTCTCGGCACACCTGTTTGCCGACAGGCTGTAATAAAATATCCTAACCTCGCTTCGAGGCTTGTAGATATAGATGGCGTTTACTGCTTCTACCCTGCACCTCCTGAAATGGTAGCGGTGTACGAAGCCTTCGCAGAAAGTTTTAACAATAAGGATATTACACAAGTACTGAAGGACTTTACGACCCCATTGAATACTCCAAAAACTCCTGCAGGAGTAGTGGACTACGCTATGACCATTATGCCGCAGACACCAAGCTACGTAGCTTACAGCACTATGCACAACCTGATTAGTGAGAAGTACTGGGACGGTACCATTATCGAAATACCCGCACTTGTCATTGCGTCTGTTAACTCTCAAATACCTCCTGATTATAAGCAGATTATGAGCACTCTTTATGCCAAGATGGAGTATCACGAACTAAGCGATACAGGCCATTTCATCATGATGGAGCGACCACAGATGTTCAATGAAATATTGGAGCAGTTTATCATCCACACCGCCTCTGCCAATGAGATATAAACTCGCGATATTTGACATGGATGGAACCATCCTTGACACTCTTGAAGATTTGGCCGGCAGTTTAAACCATGGACTTGCAGAATTCGGCCTTCCCGAGCGATCTCTTCAGGAAGTGCGTTGCTTTGTCGGCAACGGCATACACAAACTTGTGGAACGGGGCGTACCTGTCGGAACCGACAGCAATATAACTGAGAAAGTATTTATGTCAGTAACAGCACATTATAAAAATCACTGCACCGAACACACAAAACCGTACAACGGTATCACTACTCTACTGACTTACCTACACAGCATCGGGATCAAGACAGCTGTTGTCTCCAACAAACCCGACGCTCCGGTGCATCTACTATGCGAACAGTATTTCCACGGACTGTTTGACGCAGCTGTAGGAGAAAAGCCGACTATACGGAAGAAACCTGCACCCGATACAGTCAATGCCGTACTCAAAGAATTGGATATTTCCCGCGAAGACGCTGTTTATATCGGTGATTCAGAAGTAGATATTGAGACCGCCAATAATGCCGGCATGGAGTGCATTTCTGTAAGTTGGGGTTTTCGCGATGCCGCTTTGCTAACGACATCCGGAGCTACCTGCATCGTCACAGACACAACACAACTTAAAAGCGAATTGGAAATGCAGGATCAGCGTTAGAGCAAATCGTATCTATCTTTTTGCCGGGATGCTAACCTCGTCAATTACCTCTCCGTTGCGGTTCATCATTATAAGTGTCATCCTTTTTTCAGTGACACTGAGATGCATGGCACCGACTGTCTGCCCTCCTTCAGTCCATCTTTTTTTGATAATATCCGTATTTTGCGAAAGCGAATCGGGACAAGAGACACCCCTCTCGTTGTCCGATGAAGGAGCCTGTACATATACAGTTCCTTTAGTTCCATCTGTCTCTTTACCCTGGTAAAGGGCATTCGTCCTTACGTAAACATGATTGTTTGCCGACAACGCCAGATCGACTCCCAAATCATCAAACAGTTCACTCCATCGGCCATACTGCGAACTCTTGCCTGTCTCTCCGAAAAACCACTGATAGTGCTCGCAAACCACAACATATTTCGCAGGATTAGCCTGTACCACTTTGCGAACCCACTCTTGGGCCGCATCCAGCCCATCTTCAGAGCGCATATCCTCATTGTTGAGCATGACGAACAGTGCCTTTCCGTACCTGAAAAAGTAGCAAACTCCCAACTCTCCCTCATAGCCATTCAGGGGATAGAAGTTGGCATTGCGGAAAAACTCATTGGTAAGCAGATATTTGCGCGTCATATTGTCATGATTGCCATTCACTCCCGCCCACATATAATCATTGAAATACTGCTCTACATATAGTCTTTTCCAGAAGGAGTAACTGCCTCCCCATGCACATACATCCCCTAAATGCAACACCCAATCCATCTTGGGATCGTAGTTATGAACCTTATTCATCACGCCCATGGCAGCCTCCAATCTCTTTGGAAGTGGCGTATATGCGTGGAAATCAGCTATTATTGCCGCACTCCACTGTTTTTCTCCTGAAGTCTTAAAGCGATGAACCGTGCTTTCAGTTGCATTTTCTGTCGGTCCGGAAATTATCTTATAGATATACTCTGTCTTGGGCCGAAGCGACTTTAATCGTGCTCCGCACTTTAAGAACTTCGCATCTTCGTAGTAATTTTTGCCCTCCGGTGTCTTAGAATATACGCTATCAAAGACTGCACACATATATTGCTCTGTAGCAGCTCTTTGTGCTCTTTTCCACTTTTTATCTTTTGCTGTTGTATATATAACGTAACTCTCCGTTAAGGCAGTATCGGCTGCCCAACTAATGTTCATCTGAGTCTCAGTGTTCTCACCTGGGCAAGTTACGATACTATAGATCTTATCCTGAGCATGAAGTGTCGCAGTCACGCAGACTGTCAGCACTAATATATTTATAATTAATCGTTTACACTTCATTTAGCGGAAGATTTATATTTATTGAATCTAATGTGCATATTGTCTTTGATATCTTTTCCAAACATAAGCGGATCTCCTAAATGTAGGCAGCCGCGCGGACATATATCAGCCATGGACTCAATGTAGAAAAATGACGGCTCGACATCCGGGCAGACCAGATAATTATCATGGAGATATGTCCCTGTGTATTTAGCTATGAAATAGCACGTTGTATCTTTCTGACTGTAAAGTACAGCACCCTTTTGCATCTCCTTGGGAGCGAAAGTACTGTCTGTTTTCCAATTAACCGGATTTATGGCATAGTCGGACTTAAAGTAAGACGGAGTTCTTACTGAAGTATCGGTAACACTGTTGAATACAATTATACAGTGTAGATCATCTTCACCGGTTGCAGGAGTCAGATAGGGGCACTCTTCGACCTCTTCCTTTGTTAATTTGGAGCCAAAGACGTAGGCTGCAATCATAAGGTCGTATTGCTTTTGCGTCATCGACTTTTTTATCATTTCAATGATCAGAGAAGCTCCCTGGCTGTGTCCCATTAGAAAGTACGGACGACCGCCGTTGAAATGTTTCATATAATATTGAAATGCATTGACGATATCCTCAGTCGGTACGGACATCATCTCATTTACGACCTCCTCTCCCCTGCCATACACGTCCAGCATTATCTGTCTGTACTTTGGAGAATAGAAGTTAAAGGTGCTGTCCGCATAGATTGTCTTATATTGTTGCTGAATCTCGGCAATTCTGAGAGCCTGCTCAGGATTGTGAATGTCCGAGTATAAGAGCGTATCACCTTCAGCATTTGGCTTTGCAAAAAATAGAGATGGATAGATGTAAAAAATATCTGCTTCACAACGATTATCATGTTTGGGATTACCAAACCAACTATTCATATCACGGTACTTCACCTTCGGAGGGACAGAGTTATCAGTTTCATGCTCGCATGCTGTGAGACACAGGGTTATTACAATCCACAGGGTTATTCGTTTCATATTCATTAAGTATAATTTGCCACAAAAGTAGAAAATAATTCTTATACTTAAATTTGTTAAATATAATATGATAAATTCGTTATATCTACACTGATTATTGACTAACTTTGAATATTTAATATTAAAGTTAATTAATTATGGACGGATATTTGGAAAATCTTGCCGGCAAAGCCGGTAGAACTGTTAAAAATTGGTGGCTTAAACTTGTTGCAGGAATATTTCTTATCGCTATGGGTGTTATCGTTTTTTTCTATCCTGTGGAAAGTTATCTGACACTAAGTGTATTTTTCGGAGTAGCGATGCTGATTTCGGGAATCGTGCAGATTGTCATTGCCTGCAGTAGTCGCAACCTGTTTATGTCGAGAGGCTACTCTGTAATCGGCGGAGTACTCGATTTAATTCTTGGTATCATACTTTGTTGCGTCCCGGGCATCTCAGCTGTAACGTTGCCAATCATCCTTGGTTGCTGGCTTCTTTATCACAGTTTTATGCTTATCGGACTTGGCAGCGATCTTTCATCATTCGGTGTTTCCGGCTCAGTCTGGACCATTATTGGTGGAATTCTCCTGCTGCTGTTTGCTACTTTTATCCTGTTTGATCCATTTGCCTTCGGCACATCAGCTGTTGTGGCGTTCCTTGGTACAGCATTTATCGTAACCGGATGCATGTATATCTTTATTTCTTTAAAGTTAAAAAAGATACACACTTATTTTGTAAAGAAATAGTTCACACCACTTTAACTGAAAGAGGGCGTTCTGGCAGGACTCCCTCTTTTTATATATACTCACTACACTCTCATCTCTGACTGTAATTATTCCGGGTACGGCATCATGAATTAAAAAAACATATCCTGTAAAAAAAGGTTAAAAAAAGCACTTCCTTAATGAAAAAATTAGTATATTTAGCGGTCATGCGGGTGGTGACTGCATGATAATAATTATGAAAATATAGACGTATGAAAAAGATTTTATCCATTATGCTGATAGCCGTTGTAGCTCTTAGCAGTTGTATTAAGGATGATTTGGCTGAAATCAGAGAAAGGCTTACTAATCTTGAAGAGTGGCAGACAAGTGTAAACAGTTCAATAAGTGCTTTACAGAGCATAGTATCGGCTCTTGAGAGAAAAGATTATGTGACGAGCGTTGTACCTCTTTCAGACGGCAGCGGCTACGTAATTAACTTTCAAAATAGCGGAGCTGTGACCATAAAACACGGTAATAAGGGAGAAGCGGGCGAGACTCCCATCATCAGCACCAGACAAGACAGCGACGGCAAGTACTACTGGACTCTAAATGGAGAATGGTTGCTAAGCGACGGCGTCAAAATACCTACCACCGGCACTGACGGTCTTTCTCCATACATCGCAAGCAACGGCAACTGGTGGATCGGGACAACAGATACAGGGATAAAGGCCCAGGGAGCTGCCGGCAGCAATGGCCTGACACCATACATCGGAAGTAACGGCAACTGGTGGATCGGTACAACGGATACAGGCGTAAAAGCTAAGGGGGATGACGGAAGTGATGGCCTGACACCGTACATCGGAAGCAACGGCAACTGGTGGATCGGCACAACAGATACCGGCGTTAAGGCTCAAGGAGATAATGGTCTGACACCATACATCGGAAACAACGGCAACTGGTGGGTAGGCACAACAGATACCGGCGTTAAGGCTAAGGGAGACAACGGGGCTGATGCTGTGGCTCCACAAATTCGAATCAACTCCTCTACGGGAGAGTGGGAAGTCTCAAATGACGGCAAAACGTGGACATCGACAGGTGTAACGGCCCGAGGTTCAAACGGCACCAATGCCATAGCACCACAAGTGAGAATCAACTCTACTACGGGAGAATGGGAAGTCTCCACCAACGG
>JAQUYF010000084.1 GCA_028691975.1 Bacteroidales bacterium
AAATTGCTTCCATCATTCCAACATCCGCAGAATAGGAAAAGTTCTGGATGTATTTGCCTCGCCCAGAATAATGCCTTGCAGAGATACCCGGATTTTTACAAAGATGATAGCAACGGTATTGTCCTTGACGCAAAATATAAGCATGACATCTCAAGGGATGACGAGCATCAGGTTATCTCATATATGTATCGTCTCAAAAGCAGACTCGGAGGGTTTTTGCTACCAAGAGAATCAAGCACATCAAAGGTATCATACTCACTTTTGGGATATGGCAATGAACTGAATATTCATTACTTGCAGATTCCACAATCAGCCCAATCCTACAAAGAATTCTCAGATCAGATGCATACTTTTGAGGAAGCATTTATCAGAGAGTTATCTTCATTGTAGCCTTTCTTCAATTACAAAGCGGTCAAGCCCTTCTTCCTCCGCATCCGCTACGTCAGAAAGGCTTGGTTACAGCCCCTGCGGCACTTCGTGCCTCCGGGACTTCCACTTCATTGAGTTCCGCCTGGCAGACATTCCCGTCTGGCTGACCGCCAGCAGTGAAAGACTGCTTCGTGCTCCACAGCACCTACGCCTTCTGCTACGGTGCTTCCCCAGGCCGCCGGCACCAACATTGGTGGAATCAGTGCAAGCCGGCGGCCATCAGCCGCAGTGCTTTTATGCGGGCGTGGTATTTCCCTTTGTGCCGTTAATATGAAAGCGGTGTCGGTCGGTCAGCAGTCAGTTACTGCGCTACGCTCCATAACTGCAAGCTCACCGACCTTGTCTATTGGCTCCAGTCGGGCAAGATTGTGGACATCCTCCGCTTCGCTGCGGAGATCCACAAACATGCTTTCCTCCTTTCGCACTGCCTCGGCAACAGGCATACCTGTTGCCTGGCCTCTCAACCCTCGGCCTTCGGCCACCCCCCCCCTTTCAGGGGGACTTTGCTGCCTTTGGCAGCGCACGGCCTGCGGCCCCACCCGCCCGCCCTGGAGCGGGTAGACCAGCGGATTGTTCCGCAGCTTCGCTGCTCCACAACCGCAGGCGTCTCAACCCCTGTCGGCTGACGCCGACATCCCCTTTTAGGGGAACTCGCGGTCTTGACGACCGCATCGCCGCTCATCTCGCTGCTCATAGTGATGATGGCGGCGATGTTGCCGATGATAATGGTGGAGGCAGTGAGAGCAAGTGCCAACAATGGCTGGGGTGTTATGCTATATGCAGTAATGGTATCAGTGGTATTGCCGTTATCCCTATATCAGGAGATGACGCCAACTGATTATCAACTGCTATTGGGGATATCGGGGCTTCTTTATATTCCCGCCTTCGGCGAAATTTTGCCGCAGTGGTATGCGTGGCGCAGTGCAAGCCCTTCGTTGTCGGGCACTCACTCCGGGCTGAAACGTTTGTGCGGTGCGAGGGTATAACAAGCGGTCATCCAAAGAACAGATGTCTGCAAGGCAGCCATCAGACCTTTGGCTGGGTTTATAAGGCTCATCTATGTCGGCAAAGCCGCCACAGAAGAGCCGAAGGCCGCAGATGCGGCCAATAAATGAATAGCGGTATGCAGTCAGCAGCCGGCCGCTCCGCGTCCGTCAGCTCACTGCATCCAGTTCTGCCCCCTGCCCCACTGGGGAGATTATCGCCAGGGCTACGTCAGTGCAATGCGACCGTTCTGCCTCTTAATCCGCGACTTAACATAATCTATCGAGATTGTGTATAAATAGCGTGGGAAGCGAGCAGTTGCTTTTCAATTGACCTTCAATGCTGTGCGAGGAATTTCTGATTTGCCGTCTCACTTCTCCCGTGAAGCCGTATTCCGTTTATTCGTGTCGGAGGGCTCGCGCTCTCGCACCTCCGCCCCGAAACACTTCATCCGGCTTCTGCACTGCGTGCGGGTCGGTCAGTCAGTTGCAGAGTATGCCGGATAAATCCGTCATACACTGCTGCCTTCCTTTTCTCCAAGGTATTCGTCAGAAGTGATGTCCACTCCGGCAACGCCTGCGTTACCATCACATCTTCCTCATTTTGTATTGACGGAGAACTTCGTCACTACATTGCATTTCGTTCCTCAGTACTCCGATGTCACACGCACCACCGGCAGTTGTAATCGGAATTGCGATGTTGCGCATCACAAATCCGCCTGCTACGCCCGAAAGGACTGCCATTAAACCCTCCAGCTTTCAGACTTCGTCTGACGCTCGAGGAGAGAGGGTGTGTGATGTCAAGTTCTTCATTCCGCCTGCGACTTCATTGCGAACTTCACATCCCCCACGTATTATCAGCGAGAGAGTTCCCTACGGTCACTCACTCGCCAACTCGCATGAATCCTCGTTACACCTGTATTTGAAAGTGGAAATTTTGTATGTTACAAATTGGAATGATATTTGTAAAAATAAGAACTTATTTATTATTAATTGAGGTTTGTATTTTTTTACTAACTTTGCAATCCACGATTCAATAAAAGAAATGAATATGGTAGATAAATTGTTTGAATACTATAGAAAGAATCAGGCTACGTTAGTTGAGAAGTATAGCGGTAAGTATCTTGTTATTACTTCTGATAATGTTGAATCTTTCGACAATGAGATGACAGCCTATTCGTACGCCGTAGGCAAATATGGTTTGGGCAATTTCATTCTTCAATTGTGCACATCTGGTGAACAATCTTATTCTCAGCATTTTTTCACAGCAAGGGTCTCATTTTAAATATGGAGCCAGTTGCATTTACCTTACGTAACGACAAGTTACTTCCTTGCCTTATCACTCCTTGTAAGGTAAGTCAGGCGTATGACTCATCGTCAAACACTCCAAGACCAATATCTATTGAAGTCAAAGGGCTTTGGGATACTGGTGCATCATGCACGGTAATAACAAAAGAAGCAGCTAATAAGTTAGGAATCCAGCCTATTACTCAGAGTATAACATATCATGCTCAAGGAGAATCGCTTGTGAATATTTACTTTATAAATGTTATCTTGCCTAATGGTATTGATATTATGGGGATCAAGGCATCTGAAGGTAAATTGAGTGGATTTGATGTTCTAATCGGAATGGATGTCATCAATTGTGGAGACTTTTCTATCACTCATCGCAACAATGGTACTGTCTTCTCTTTTCAAATTCCATCTACACATGAATATGATTTTGTAAAACAAATCGATAATTCTAAGACATTGAGCAAACCGAAACAAAAGAAAAAAAGATAGGTTTGAATCAATTCTTTCTCAAGTTAAGGTGGTATTTCAAAAATAAAAAAGACCGCAAAGGTAGCCCCCTGTCCATGTCTTGTCAAGGCCATTCTGCCCTTCGGGTTCGCTCGATGAAAATCTCCACCTAAAGGTAGTATTTTCATCGGCTCAGCCTTGACAAGACACGGCCCGAGGGCTGAAAAAGCAGTCCTTTTTCATTTTTCTTTCTTTTTTCGGTTTTTCTTTCTCTTTAGCCTTCGGCTTTCCATTGGCGGCGCCTCAGCAGACAATCAAGCTTGTCTGCATTCGGTTTGCACGATGGTTCCTTTTTCCGAAATAATTATGAGATAGGCATCTGTGTAAGGCATTGATACTCCCAAGATTCAATCAATTTTGGTAACTTTGCATTGATGCACAAAGCACAAGGATATACTTCCGAGTGGCCTTTGTGTTCAAGACTTGTAACATTAGACTATGCCTCAATTTGTACCAAATATGAACATCTCCGACTGCTGGTCATCAGTGGGTAACATCACATTCTATCATCGTAACGGGAAGTGTTATTGGCGATTTAAACAATATTCGGTATTCACCGGTACGGCATTACAAATGGAACATCAGCAGGTGCATCTTCGTGCTCTTGCTGCTTGGCGTACCTTGCCTCAGCAGATTCAAAGACAATGGTCTGAATATGCCAAAACTGTTACATCTCACAGACCGCCTTTCTTGCACGAGAACCATATCAGCGGACACAATCTTTTTGTCTCTGCATATCATGGATTTGCTACTCTCGGTAATGAGCATATCCCAATTGCTCAGCCGTTTGAATCATTCCCGCAATTCATTGCCAATTTCGTTTCATCAGAGGTCATCAATGGGACCGATTTATTGCTTCATTTTTCTTTATGCTTGGGTGGTACAGAAGTTCCGTTGAGATACAGACTGCTTGGGAAGATTCAACTTTGTGAAAGCGGAAAAGGCTGTCATCCCGGGAAGCTCCGCAATTTCCTATCTATTGAAACCACTCAGATACCGACTAATACAAGAAAAATCACCTTCTCCATCCCCGATTATAGATCAGTGTGGAATTTGGATCTTCAGGAATACACTTTACACATACGGTACCTTCTTCTTGACACCGTTACAGGATACAGAAATACATTTCAAAAACTAAGTTGCTCGCTATCTTTGTAGATACTCTTATATCTAAAGTTATACTTTAATTAAATTCACTATATTTGCAATATATTAATAAGTTACATATCATTAATATTTGCAAATACCATGAAACTTAAACCATCAATTGTCTTTTCCGACTTCTCCGGCACGGCCGGTGAAGTCACTGCTCGAAAGGTTGGTGACAAGACCTTTCTTTCCACACGCACGAAGCATTCTCACCTGAAGACTCCATCTCAGGCAAGTGCCCGTTGTCGCTTCTCTGACACTACCCGCGGGTATTCATCCATTACTGAAGAACAGCGTCAGGGTTGGATTGCCTTAGCCAACAATCTCGGCACCTTTTCCACATCTTCAGGGATGACTTCAATGACCGGACATAATCTGTTTATCCTGGTTAACACTTATCGTAAAATATGTGGAAAACCTCAATGTGCGGATGCTCCCGAACATCTGATACCATCACACTACATCGGTCTTGATGACCTTTGGCTCACACCGGATAAGATTATCTTCACAGGACTTCGTCCAAGCAGTAACCCGAATGATGTGCTATTAATAGAAATGTACCCGGCTGAAAGTCCTGCCGCTACCAGATCATGGAATAAAACAGCCATTGTCACGGTAGTACCAAGTGCCGATTGGGGGGATGCGGACATATCGAAAGCGTTTATCGAGAAGTTTGGCAAACCGTTGGAACTCGACCAACTGGTCTTTTTAAAGATCTGCTGGATAGATTCCGAATGTGGTTATCTCAAATGGTACACAATGATTGCGATGCGTGCCCGTGAGGAATCCATCTTCCATAGTCGGGAATATGTGCCAAGAGTTACGATAAAGACAGACCAAATTATTAATACAACAACTTCACAGATAGAAAACTTCAATTACGAGATGTCTCCAGGTTCTAAAATCACATCGGACGATATTACCGCCAAACGAATTCAAGGCATTAGTGCCGGTTGTGAGTTCACACACAACGGATTGGACAGTACATTCAGATTTGATCGCAGTTATCAATTATCCAGAGGTACAGAGGAACACAATTATATGATGCAATGTATTGAAGTCCTTATCCAAAACAGTTCGACAAAAAGTATTAATCTTTCTAATCGGGGCGGAATATTCAAAGCACACTTCGAGACTTTCGGGACCTATTATGTAACCAACTAAACCAACGACAAGTCGCGCATAATGACAGGCTTACTTAACCATACGACTATGATAACACTTAACACAAACAATTTTGGAGGAGCACCTGCCACTTTTAAAGATTACCAGAGAGCCGGTATTTGCGTATTAAACGGCCATTTTTCGGTAGATCCTACCACTCCGGAATACTTGGCGGCCGAAAGGCTTGAACTCGATTTACCGGCCGATTTTGCGATGATTCACAGCGCAATATCATCGGCCATCCTTATGTCGAGTTATCCGATATATCTTTACGGAACACTCCTTAGATGCTGGATAGAGAATAATAAACTCTGTATTGAGAAACTCACTGTCTGGGATTCATTTGGGCTGATTACCATCTACATTAATTCAGCATTCGTAACCAGAGGATATAGAGGTGCCTTTACAAATACAGAATCAACCAATGTAAGGATTCTTAATACTGATGGCTTGTATGCTTTCTATCAATGCAAATGTGTGGTTAACGACAATTTCGTCTATTTCGTAGCCACATTTAACAAGTTTCCTTCTTCATATAACGGTAGCGGACCTTTCACCATGCAGCTGTCAGGATTCCTGACAGATGTAGAAGTGGAAATTCCTCTTGTAGTGCAAAGCAGTACCTACGACTCAACAATAATGGGTTCAAAACTATGCACCGGTCAATTCTCTGGTGGCAACCTGACATTCAATTATCCTACCGGAGCAACGAATATGGGAGGAAGCGGCAGTTTCTTTAACTTCTTTGCGGCAAGATGAACCCCGATATTTATCTAAAGTAATACATTATATGACTATATTTAAATACTTAATGTATTGCATATTAAATAAAATAATTATCTTTGCAGTAGATTATCGAATTTGCTAATCAGCCTAATACTTTTACCGCTATGAAGTACATTCCTTCAATCGCCTTCGAGGAGATGTCAGGCTCCGCAAAAGGTGTGACCGCTGCCAAGACTCGCGGTCGCAAGTACATCCGCACCGTGGATACGGCGGTTCAACCAGAACCGAGTTCCAGGCTTCCGTAAAGAGCGTGTTCAAGC
>JAQUYF010000020.1:0-3806 GCA_028691975.1 Bacteroidales bacterium
CGTTGACGAAAACGTCAACATTCGCGACACGGAATCGGTAAAGCAGGCACTCTTAAAAAATTACCTTCCCGAAAGAGATACTTTGATCAGTAAAGGGCCTGATGATGTCTTCGATCATTCCGCCCACGAGAACGGCCGGGGCGGAAAGCTGTGTATTGACGCCACCACACATGAATCCGGATCGGGAAAGAGCGAGTTTAGAGATTTAATAAAAGTTACGCGCGACCACTCCGAGAACGAAGCCGGCGATGAAAGAATCCTGCGGCTGCTGTCGCTCAATTGCGACATGGAACGTGACGTCACTTTCAGAAACAGCTCCCTGATACTTGACGCACGGTGCAAAGTAAAAGATTAGGAGCGGAGCTTGCGCTTCTTCCCTATTATCGAAACTACAATCATTGCCAATAAGGCAGGTAGGAACAGGTAAGCGGCAACCAAGCCGACAATGTCACCGTATTTGACAAACGGAGTGAGTTTGGAATTGACATTTACATCCATTTTGAGGACTGCAGGTACCCACCATTGTGTGCGCTGAAGCACGTCTCCCCGCTGGTTGATATGACCAGAAATGCCGGTATTTGCTACGTGAACCACATCCCTGCGCATTTCAATTGCCCTGAGTGAAGCATATCTGAAGTGCTGACGGTAGCCGGGTGTATCCCCCCACCATCCGTCATTTGTCATTACGGCCATGAAGGTAGCGCCTTTTTTTGCAGCCCTGCGTGAATATTCCCCATAAATAGATTCATAACAGATCATAGCTCCCACTTTATTCCCGTCATTTCCCGTAAGGACGGTCATATCATCCTGAGTACCATAGCTTCCACTCGACCCACCGAACTTTGAGACTATTTCTCCCAAAAACGGAATATATTGTTGATAAGGGATTATCTCAACACCGGGAACAAGCTTGGATTTGTGATAATATTCATATACCATGCTTTCGTCCATCAGCACGGCACTATTGTATGCGTCATACCAAAATTGACCGTTAGGACGAGCTGAAGGGGTCGGCTTTTCCGTTGAAAAATAGCGCCCGTATGTCAAAATTCCAACAAGCAGGTTGGTCCCCGGATGCTCTGCAAGGAAATGCTTGTACTTTCTGAAAGATTCACTTGAGGCAGGATTGTCAAGTACCATCCCGTATGAAAATGTTTCAGGTGTAATGACATACCTCGTCTGCGGAGTAATGACAGACTCAATTTGAGCTATCAAATTGTCATCCAACTGATTTTGCGGCAGTATGCCGTACTTCTTGAAAGGATCGATATTCGGCTGTACGGCAACTGCTTCTATTGAATCCTCTGTCTCCCTGTAAGAGCTGTACCTGCAAAGGGAACCTGCCACCGGCACAACTATCAATAGCAAGACGGCAGCGGAGATTGCGACTGTCTCTTTCTTTTTGCGAGAGCTTCGCTCAAACGAAGGAAGCAGCAGAAAGTAGATTAGCACATTGACAAGCAGTATCCAGAGCGAGCCACCCAATGTACCGGTAAGCTCATACCACTGAACCAGTTTGGTAGAAGTGGCGAATGAATTGCCAAGTACCAGCCACGGCCATGAGAGTTCTATGTTGAAATAGACATGCTCCCAGGCTATCCATGTTATGATAAAAAAGACATAAGAGAGCCATTTGGTTTTGAGCCTCTTCCTGCTCCAGTGAAATAATGCAAAGATGACAGTCATCTGAAGAGCATTTAGCAGCAGGGCTGCGACACATCCAATAGCAGAAACAAACCAGATCCAGAAAGTGGAGACTATATTGAACAGTAAAAAAGCAGCATAGTAATACCACCATGCATACTTAATGTTGTTGTCGGTGCAGATCTTTTCCAGGTAAAACAACGGGACAAACGCAATAAGCGAAAGCGGCCCGAGGTGTGGGACTAAGAAAGGTAAAGAGGTCAATATGGCGTACGACAGAATAAGTATCCATATTTTTACTTTCAATTTTCTTCGACTTGTGTTCATATAGCTTGTTTTAATCTTCAAAGATAGCTGTTTTTTTGTCAAATAGTGCTTATCTTTGCCCCGCAAGAAAACAGTTACTTATGCTCGAAAATTTTGTTAAAGCTATAATCGTTGGACTCGGCGCATCAATTCCATTGGGGCCTGTAGGTATTATGTGTATCCAAAAGACTATCAGTAAAGGGCGTAACGCCGGATTTGCGTTAGGTCTCGGAGCTTCTTTCGCCGATACTTTCTATGCAATGTTGGCACTTTTCTCTTTAGCATTTGTAAGTGACTTCATAAATAAGCCGGAGCACAGGGCATGGATCATGCTGATAGGAGGCCTCATCATCTGTGGTATAGGTATTAACATCGCCCTTACCAATCCTGTCAAGCAGATAAGACGTCCGAAACAGAGTAAAAACAGCAGTAGACATATTCAGGATGTATTGCAGGGGTTTGCAGTCACGATTTCCAATCCCGGATCCCTTGTGTTGCTGTTGGGCCTTTTCGCTTTTGTAGGGATCAACACCGGCGAGTCTTACCAGAAATTTACCCTGTCAGTACTTCTTGCAGGTGTCTTCATCGGTACAGCCACATGGTGGTTTACCCTAAGCACAGTCATTAATATCTTCCGCAATCGCTTTAGACTAAGACAATTACTCTACATGAATCGAATATCGGGCATAGTCATAGCCGCCCTCGGACTCATTTCCATGGCCGAAGGCCTCTTCCAAATACTGCTGGTGAAATAATAGATTAACCCATCTTACCGGAAACCAACTCATGCTTCAAAAAAGAGTAAGCATAGCCGGCACCACGAAAATACAGCCCCGTTCGATAGTCTGAAATCTTCCTGTATGTATCGGACAAATACACACAGTCAAGAGCGGACTTAAGATCCATAATTGTTGTTAGGTTCTCCAAATAAATAGCAGTACGGCCGAAAGATACATCTTCATTTCTTATTTCTCCACAACTTTTCAACCTGACCCCCAAAAAAGAAGGTGGGCCGTTATCCGCATCCAGTATGGTATCGCCAAACACCTTGATAAACACGCATATCGACCCACCAGGTATGGTTGGCACGAGATGTGTCCGTTTATTGTCTGAAATTGGCGATTTCTACTGGATAGACACTTTCTTATATTTCAAATATCCTGAAATGGAGCAAGGACAGACAAAGATATTAATAAAAAATTAAATATAAAATTATTTATAAAGAACTAACCGACATTAATCGTTTATAGATAAAAATAGCCGTTTAATACCGTTTATCAGGATATTGTGCGCTACGCCGGCACCTTTTGCTCCGCTGTGAGCGGTACCCATTGAGTGCTATCAGCAAGATATACTAGGCTTTTTTTATTTGCAAAAAAAATTCGGCACAAAGCAACGTCTGAACATTATTTAGCAATAGATGGATATGATTGTGTGATTGCACAAATAGCAGATTTTACCATAAAGACTAACATCTTTGGCAACATATTGATAACATACTATTTACAAGAAAGACCTTTCCGTACATAATCTTGTTGCTTTGTAGTAATGTTGCTCAGATAACGTCTTAAGCGAGATTGCACAAATAGTTTGAAATTTGGCCGTATTTTCTAATGCTATCATGGATGGAAATTTGGCGCTTGTTGGCTCTCCATTCTTCGTCGCCAAATTTCAACAAAAACTATGCAAACAAATAGTTATGAAAAACGCCGGTGTAGAGATGATAATGGACATTAATGAATGTGTGGACATGACACCGTTTAAACCCACCGCCATCAGGCGGCAACCGGAGGCCGTGTCTTTCGTCAGAAAGACGGCAAGGCCGGGAGGTTGTGCACCGGTTTCCCCACGGGAAA
>JAQUYF010000020.1:3906-28294 GCA_028691975.1 Bacteroidales bacterium
CCTTACAGGAAGGGTGGAAAAAAGCCGCATCAGCGGCCGCTGCGGGGCGTGTCTTTTCTGAGACGTCTGTCGAAGAAAAGATGGAAAGCCGAAAAGCAGCGTGCACCGGTTTCCCCACGGGAAACCTTACAGGAAGGGTGGAAAAAAGCCGCATCAGCGGCCGCTGCGGGGCGTGTCTTTTCTGAGACGTCTGTCGAAGAAAAGATGGAAAGCCGAAAAGCAGCGTGCACCGGTTTCCCCACGGGAAACCTCACAGGAAGGGTAGAAAAAGTGGAGATGGGCGGACTCGAACCGCCGTCCAAACAAAGCACCAGAAGGCTTTCTACATACTTATCCTGCTGTTGATTGTCGAGGTAAAACTGCTTGCAGGCCTGCCATTTTATCCGTATCCTCTAAATCTTAGTGCACGGTAGAGGAGTCGATGCACGCAGTAAACTTTGATGATACCCCATTGCCAATCATAGTTTACAGAAAGATTGGCGGGATACTCGTCGCAACTACCCTGGGCAGCGCGATTAAGGAGTCAGACTAAGTCAAGACTACGCAGCGAGTGCATAATTATTGTTGCCAATTATAGGCTTGAGATCTGAGATTTACGAGCCGGGTCACGAAGCTCGGTATGCTTACCATCCGACGTCATTTGCTGTCAAAACCAAAACATCCCCATGTCTTTATCGAATAAATGAATCGAATCGCACTGCAAAGATGCAAAAAATAAACCATTCGTTGCATCAATACTTCACAAAAGATAAAGTTAAACTTTGTATACCGACAGTCTATACAGAGATAAAGATCGCTGACAGGCTTATCATGGAGACTGTCATCCGCTACTGCTGACAAATGCTGACAAACTATCGCCCTGCAACGCAGGCGTCAGCCTACGCCGGAGAGTCTTATCAAACTAATCAGTCATCAAGATCACAGACCAGCTGATTATTCGGCCAGGCAGTCATCAAGATCGTGAGCAAGCTGTTCTTTATCGAGATGCTGCCCAATGAAGACTACTTTCTCCATACGATCACCGTAAACAGGGTCCCAATCGCGCGTCAAACCAGGCTCCTGCTCCATCAGCTGTTCAAGGTCTTCTTCATTTGCTGTCGCAAACCATAAACCGGCTTCTGTAAGCTTCTGCTGCACACCTGCCTGCTCAAACAGATAAGACATATCGGTATCGGCACTAAAGTAGCAAATTCCTTTTGCTCTTATGACATTTTTAGGCCACTTCTTAGCGATAAAATTATCAAACTTATTAATATCGAAAGGTTTACGGCGGAAATAAACGTAGGTACCGATATCATACTCTTCTACCTCTCCCCCTTCGTGATGATGCACGTGGTGCTCACCGTGATGCCCCTCACTGTGTCCATCCTCTTCATGGTGCTGATGCCCATCATGATCCCCTTCCTCATCGCGACCCTCTTCGTGACTCTCATGTCCGCCATGATGACTTTCGTCATGCCCGTCTCCGTCAGCCTCATCAAGCGGCTTTTCAATCTCATGAATCCAAGTTGCAGATGTAGCAACCTTGTCGAAATCAAAGATATGTGTGTGAATTATCTTCTGCAGATCTACATCTGCATAGTCGCACTCAATAATTTCTGCTACCGGCTGCAATACTCTGATTATCTTTTTAATACGGTCCAACTCTTCCGGTTTTACCTCTGATACTTTGTTTAGCAAAATAATATTGCAAAACTCGATCTGCTGCACAAGGAGATTCTCAATATCATCATCTCCTATCTCTTTGGAAGTCAGGTCAGAACCACACCTGAATTCACTTTGAAGACGTAGAGCATCGACCACTGTAACTATACAGTCGAGACGACAGATACCGTGACGGGTATAGTGCTCTCCCATCGTGGGTATAGAATTGATAGTCTGCGCAATAGGTGCCGGCTCGCAGATACCGCTTGCTTCGATTACTATGTAATCAAATCTGTCAAGTTGCATCAAATCCAGTATCTGCTCTACCAAATTCATTTTCAGCGTACAGCAGATGCAACCATTCTGTAAAGCAACCAGACTGTCATCCTTCGAACCGACCACTCCACCTTTTTGGATAAGCGTCTGGTCTATATTTACTTCACCTATATCGTTTACGATTACAGCATATTTGATACCTTCCCTGTTGGAAAGGATATGGTTAACCAAAGTCGTTTTTCCACTGCCTAAATAGCCTGTCAATAACAGGATAGGCACTTCCTTTTGTTTCATACTTTTACAAAAATTAACAATTTGCAAAAGTACACATTTTCACCCAAAGGTGAACCGACTAATGACACTCAACCAATACCGTCTTGGATTTATCGAACCAGTCCGCAGTGCTACTGCTGATTATTTGTGCCGCACATTGATCAAAAGTAACCTCTTTTGTATTGCTAAGTACCACGTATTCAGAGTTTACAACTGCACTTGGAAGTCTTCCGGTAAGGACAAGTCTATACTTGTAAGTATAATCGGCCGTACTCCATGATCCATTGTCATTATGCCAATACTCAATCAGGACTCCATCCATATCAGTTGTATATTTCTTAAGTAAATCATCCTTAGTACATGAACTAAGAGCAAAAAGAACGCAAAGACTCAGGACAAGACAAATTTGTTTCATATTATTGTTTGATTAAGGTATTATCACTGTTCAAGAGTAAAGAAGATCTCATCTCAACTACCACAAACTCTTTAGTGTCAATCATATCAGAGCTAATGTTAAAGACTTTAAAGAAACACTGTTCAAAAGTGACATTTTGAGTATTACAAAGTATCACGAACTCAGTTCCGGTATCATCCCATCGAATATTTCCATTGAGGACTATCCTGTAATTATATGTATGGTCAGTCGTACTCCATGACCCATTGTCATTGTGCCAATACTCAACAAGGACACCGTACATATCTGTTGTATATCTGTCAAGTACATCATCTTTCGTGCATGAGGTAATGATAAACAGCACGCAAAGACCTAATGCAATAAAAATTCGTTTCATAAGACAATCAAGTTTACAGTTCTAATCTGTAAACGCAAAACAGTCAAAATACTGCATCGTCTTATTAACTGTTTTTTACTTTTTTTGCAGGATATACAATACGCGCATGATAGATCTGCATTAGATAAGACTTAAACGACTCTTTTATAGTATTAATCTCACTGATGGAAATATCCGCAATGCTGAGCTGTTCATCGCTGAGTCTGACACTCAGTATCTTGTCCACCAAGTCAGAAATACTCTCCTTAGTATAGCTTTTCAGAGAGCGAGAGGCCGCCTCAACAGCATCAGCCATCATCAGTATCACCTGTTCCTTTGTGGTTGGAAGGATCCCATCGTATGTAAAGGGAGCCTTGTTGTCAGGATCTCCTCCCTCATTGCAATACTTGTTGTAGAAGTAGAGTGTCTGGGACGTTCCGTGGTGAGATCTGATAAAATTTGTCACCACCTGCGGTAAATTATACTCCTTCGCAATGGCAATACCGTCATCCACATGACGGATGATGTCGCGTGCGCTCTCTATCGGAGTCAAATCCTTATGGTAGTCGTTTACTCCGGGAACTTGATTTTCAATGAAACAGAATGGATTTTTGGACTTGCCCACATCATGATACAAAGCTCCTACCCTTACAAGCATAGAGTTGGCCCCAATCTGACGGGCGGCATTTTCCGCAAGGTTGGCAACCTGTATAGAGTGCTGAAACGTGCCGTGAGCCTTTTGCGCCATCTCCTGAAGAAGTTTGTTGTTGGTATCAGTCATATCCCACAGTTTTGAGTATGACACAAGTGAAAATATCTTTTCAAACAGGAAAACAAAAGGATAAAGTACGATCACCAAAATAGCATTTATCAACAAAAACAGCAACTCCGTACTCTTGAACAACTGGGCCCATTCATTCATCGAAAGCTTAAAGGAAAGATAGACAACTGCCATTCCTGCAAAAATATAGATAATATTGAGGAACTGAATCCACCCTCTGCTGAAAATAGAGAAAGAAAGAAATGCAATCGCTCCTGCAACAGCATCAATCAGAAAGAGTTCTACCCCATTTTCCGAAAGGATCAAAAGAGGCAACAGAGAAATAAGATATACCGGATAAACCGATGAACGTCTGAAAAATGATGCCGTATATAGAATAAAGGCCGCGTATGGGAAAAGAAACAGCAACTGCTGGTTGATACCTCTCAGAAGGACAGTGGCAAGATAAGAGATAAAGCAGAGTAACAGTATAAATATCAGCCTCTTCATGTCCACAAATATATGTGGATGAACGAAGAATATTGTCATAAACAGCAGTGTTACAACCGCCAAAACCATCAGAATATGGCTCATAATCAATGAGAACTTTGAGCCTGTATAACCAAAACTCATCTGATATTCAGCCTTATATGAATCTAAGAGCTGCTCAATATCGGCCGTTACGAGCTCTCCTTTGGACACAATCAGCTGTCCGGCATATACCATACCTTTAGTAGGGGAGATATAATCTATCGCTTCCTTGTGCAAAGACTGAGTCATCTGCTCATCATAAACGAGATTAGGTACAATTAAAGACTTTAAATTCAACAGATGGTCAAGTGAGTCCAAATTATATTTTGCAAAATCGTAAGCTAAATTGGATTTAAGATAGTCATAGGCCGACTCTATGTTATATACTTCGGAAGCGGGAGTTTCAACAATTCGCTTGTTTTGCTTCACAAATATCACCTTGTCGGAAATATCTGTCGAATTG
The DNA here is from genome assembly GCA_028691975.1 of Bacteroidales bacterium. Taxonomy (GTDB): domain Bacteria; phylum Bacteroidota; class Bacteroidia; order Bacteroidales; family UBA932; genus Cacconaster. Next base: position 8,624 of record JAQUYF010000020.1, read on the forward strand.
AAAGAGGATACTACTCCCTTTGAATATATTTCCTGCAGGATATCCGTAATCCCGCGAAAAAGTGACTGATCCAAATCACTGCCAATGGAAAGTTTGTTAAACTTCTCAATTACGTCAATCCCGACATTGTCATCGGCACTAAAATAATCCACCATCTCGGATGCCTTTTCATCCTTTTCGCTCAAAATCTCCGCCTGAGTCTTTAAGATTGGAAAGTCTATGGGAGAGATCAACGTCTCATACATCCAAGGCCTCCCTTTCTGATAGTCATATTGAAACTTACCCTCCTGCGGATAGAGCACTATCATCGCAATAGCCAGCACAGCAAAGCAGATATATGTCTTATAATTTTTTAAGAGGTTACCTTTTTCCATAATTTATTTTTATAACTTTGTAAAGATAATAAGAAATACTCAATCATCATGACTAAAGCGTTTTCAGTACTTGTTTTATTTTTAGCCGCAATCGCGGCCAATGCCCAACAACTCATTGTAATAGAGTCTAATAACCTTAAATGCAACGACTCAGTGCTTGTATTTACCCCAAAGATGGAGGGGCATTGCGGCAACTGCGACAACCAGACATCCGAAGCCATCCCTACCCTGTTTCTGCTTCACGGATGGTCAGGCTGCTACAACGACTGGAACAGATTGGACAGTCTGCAAAGCCTGAGTGACTCCACAGGCTTCAGAATCATCTGTCCTGACGGCTTTTACAATAGCTGGTACGTCAACAATACAGATAAAGACAAGATGCAGTGGAAGACCTTTTTTGATGAAGAACTTTATCCTCTGATGGCACAGAAATACAACCTTGATCCGAACAAAACTTTTATAACAGGTCTCTCGATGGGAGGTCACGGCGCCATCAATATTTTTATGGACAATCCTGACAGATTTGCGGCTGCAGGCTCTATGAGCGGAGTACTTAATATCCATCATACTACTTTGATAGAAAAAGAAGTGACTAAAGTATTAGGTCCTTATACGGAAGAAAATATGAGCAGTTATGACAATGTCTCTGCAATAAACCGTCTTGAGTCCCTGTCGGGCAGCGACAAGATTCTCATCATCTCATGCGGCTATAATGATTATTATGCAAAATGTACGACTGAATTCTCAGACCGATGCAAAGAGTTGAAAGTTCCACACATCACACTTCTCACTCCGGGAACACATTCCTGGAAATACTGGAGATTTGCAGTCAGAGAGCACATTCACCTCTTCTCAATGATTCTCAGCGGAGAAAATTTGGGCTACTAAATCTCAGGAACATCACGAACTTGCAAATATGTCAGTTAGACTGACATGTCCTGCATCTCATCGGCGTCATAAACACCTTTTTCCAACTTCTCTTTAACCTCTGAAAAGGCATTCAGAGTATATTCTACATCTTCAAGAGAGTGTGCTGCGGTAGGGATGATACGATACATCAAAACCCCCTTTGGCACAACAGGATAAGTAACTGCAGAGCAGAAAATATGATAATTCTTTCTCAAATCGATCAGGATATTTGTAGCCTGCGCCAAATTGCCCTTCATAAAGACAGGGGTCACACAAGCCTGAGCCACTCCAATATCAAAGCCTCTTTCACGAAGACCGTTCTGTAAAGCACGTGTAATAGTCCATAGCTTCTTGCGAAGTTCATCACCTTCCTCACTGCGGATAATCTCGAGACGCTTCAGACAACCTTCAACAATAGGCATAGGAAGTGCCTTTGCATAGATCTGTGAACGCAGATTGTATCTCAAATAACTGATAACGCTCTTCGGACCGGCCACGAAGCCTCCAATAGTAGCCATTGACTTAGCATAAGCACCGATGTAAAGATCTATATCATCCATAACTCCAAAATACTCTGAAGTTCCGCGACCGTGCGGGCCCATAACTCCAAAGCCGTGTGCATCGTCAATCAATATTCTGAATGGATATTTCTTCTTCAAAGCTGCAATCTGATCGAGAATACCGAGGGCTCCCGTCATACCGTAAACCCCTTCGGTGATAAGAAGCACTCCACCTCCCGTCTCTTCGCATACCTTGAGAGCACGCTGAATAGTCTTTTCGCACTTGTCAATATCGTTGTGAGGATAGACCATTCTCTTGCCCATGTGGAGGCGACAACCATCAATAAGACAGGCATGAGCCTCAGAATCATAGACAATAACATCATGCCTCGTCAAAAGAGCGTCAATGGTTGAGATAATACCCTGATATCCGAAATTGAACAGATATGCATCCTCTTTCTTCTCAAAATCAGCCAACTCTCTCTCCATTTTCTCATGCAAAGAAGTATGACCGGTCAACATTCTGGATCCCATAGGATAAGCCATACCCCATCTTGCAGCAGCTTCAGCATCCACTTTTCTGATTGCGGGGTGGTTGGCAAGACCTAAATAGTTATTCAGACTCCAGCACAAAACCTCTTCTCCCTGAAATCTCATGTGAGGTCCAATCTCTCCCTCCAATTTTGGAAATGTAAAATACCCGTGGGTTTTCTCTCGGTACTGACCCAACGGACCACCCGAATCTTTGTTTATTCTATCAAAAATATCCATAAATTATTAAATATTAGGCATCAATATTGGCGTATTTAGCATTTTGCTCGATAAATTCACGACGTGGAGCGACATCGTCTCCCATTAGCATTGAGAATGTTCTGTCAGCCTCAACTGCATTTTCGATGGTAATCTGTCGCAAAATTCTCATTGATGGATCCATTGTGGTGGTCCACAACTGCTCGGCATCCATCTCACCAAGACCTTTGTAACGCTGCACCTTAACTCCCTGATCCTTACCTCTGCCAATCCTGTCAATAGCTGCGGAACGCTCTTCGTCTGTCCAGCAATATACCTTCTCCTTGCCTTTCATAACCAAATACAAAGGCGGAGTTGCAATATATACATAACCATTCTGAATCAAGTCCGGCATATATCTGAAAAAGAAGGTCAGAATCAAAGTGGCAATGTGACTGCCATCGACATCGGCATCGGTCATAATCACCACCTTGTGATATCTCAATTTAGTCATATTCAAGGCTTTAGGATCATCCTCAGTGCCAATGGTAACACCCAACGCCGTGTAAATATTACGAATCTCTTCGCTTTCGAAAGCCCTGTGCTCCAAAGCCTTTTCAACATTCAAAATCTTACCTCTAAGCGGCAGGATCGCCTGAAACATTCTGTCTCTACCCTGCTTTGCCGTTCCACCTGCTGAATCTCCCTCGACAAGAAATAACTCACAATTGACAGGATCTCTGTCAGAACAGTCAGCCAACTTGCCCGGAAGTCCGGAACCTGACATGACTGTCTTACGCTGCACTAACTCACGTGCCTTACGGGCAGCATGACGGGCAGTAGCGGCAAGTATCACTTTATCAACAATAATCTTTGCATCTTTAGGATTTTCTTCAAGATAATTCTCCAGAGCAAGACTGGTAGCCTGAGACACCGCACCCATCACTTCACTGTTGCCAAGCTTTGTCTTAGTCTGCCCTTCAAACTGAGGTTCAGCCACTTTCACTGATATTACAGCCGTGAGCCCCTCCCTGAAGTCGGCAGGATCAATATCAAACTTCAACTTTGACAGGTATCCGCTCTTCTCGGCATAATTCTTCAAAGTAGTGGTAAGACCTCTCCTGAAGCCGCTCAGATGAGTACCTCCCTCTATGGTATTGATATTGTTGACATAAGAGTGAACATTCTCCGTAAAACCGGAATTGTACTGCATGGCTATCTCAATAGGCATTATCTTAGTGGTCTCCAGACAAATAGGCTTTTCAATCAATCTTTCACGATTAGCATCAAGGTACTCGACAAACTCGAAAAGACCTTTCTGCGAATAGAAAACATCACATCTTTTTCCGCTCTTTTCCTTTCCGTTTTCATCCAATTCATCCTCAACATTACGGTCATCTCTCAATGTAAGCTTAACCCCCTTATTGAGGAAAGCAAGCTCACGAAGACGTCCTGCAAGAATATCGTAATCATATACAGTGGATGCCGTAAAAATCTCACTATCAGGCTTAAAAGAGATAATGGTACCCGTATCTTCAGTCTCACCGACAACTTTTACACTATACAAAGGCTTTCCCTGAGAAAACTCCTGCACAAATATCTTACCCTCTCTATGTATCTCCGCCTTAAGATGTGAAGAAAGTGCATTTACGCAGGAAACACCCACTCCATGCAAACCTCCGGATACTTTATAGCTATCTTTGCTGAACTTACCGCCGGCGTGAAGGATAGTCAAAACTACTTCCAAAGCCGAACGCCCCTCCTTTTCATGCATTCCGGTAGGAATACCACGACCATTATCCGATACCGTAATAGAGTTATCGGCATTAATTACAACCGAAATGTCATTGCAATAGCCGACCAATGCTTCATCAATAGAGTTATCAACAACCTCATATACCAAATGGTGCAATCCACGCGAACCTATATCTCCGATATACATCGAAGGACGCTTGCGGACAGCTTCCAAACCCTCCAGAACCTGGATACTGTCGGCTGAATATTGCTTCTCAGACTCTTTAATTTCGTTCTCTGTCATCATTCTAAAATTGTGCTTTTATAAAGAGACAAAGGTAGTGAAAAATGTCGAAAAAGGCTCTTTTTTAATTAGAAATTAACGCAAATTCCACCACCGAAATTGATGCTCGGCTCAATGAAAAGAGGAACATACTGATTTCTTCGATTAAGAAGATTGCCACCTTTCAGAAAAAGTGAAAAATGAGAGTTCCAAATGAAATTCAAATTGATATCCAAATCCATGATCGCAGGAACGGAATAATCTCCGTACAGAGAGCCTGACACCCCGCTCGTATATTTCCACTCGACTCCGGCAACAATTCTCTCTCTCCAGTTGTAGCGCAGATATGCGCGTCCCTGCCAGGCAGGAAGATTGGTCATATCATAGTCATCCGGCGACTTGTAGCAGTTGTATCGCAGATTACCGCCCAAAGTAAGATCTTTGGACTTCCAGAATGGTTCTATCCCTACGGAAAATGTGTTTACGTCCCAATAAGAGGTAGTTATCGAATAAGGCTCAGTACTCTGAACTCCATTAAGCACAAGTGTTTCAGGATCATATCCTGACATAACGGGAGTAAAGACCATCACATTTCTTCCTACGCAGTAAGATGCAAACACATTAAGTCCCACTCTCCCCTTTATCACTGACTCAACGGCAATCCTGGCATCCACCACGTGGGATTCGAATTTGAGTTGAGACTGAGGATCAATGTAAGGACAATCGTTCATCAGCGAAGAGTATGCATGGATATCATTGCCGCCTGTCACGATGGCGTGCAGCCAAAGAGAATTTTTAACGACCTCCCACTTTGCATCCACGTCGGGAAAGATATTACTTGCCACCGACTGGTGATCAACATCCGAAGCAGACTCAGTATCAGGCACGATACCGTATCTGCTGCTGAATTTCGCTCCTATCTTTGCGAAAATATTGCCTTTTTTGTACTCGTACAGAGGAGAAAACTCGACCACACCTGCAGTATGAGACTTTACTCCGGAATATGAGGCGTACTCTATTCCCATGTTGATATACACTCTGTGCACATCAAATGTAGTCCCGACAGAGCCGTCAATATGCAGATAGTTCTCCGTCAGGCTCCTGACTCCCAAGGTATCATGGCCTGTAAGAGGCTGACTGCCTGAATAAAGCAACTCCTCTTTCTTGACTGAATTTCTGTAGGCTATGCCAAAATCATAGTACAGACTGTTATCCTGATTATGAGCAGATTTGGCCCTGAAAGAGAGGTTTAACTGATTATTATCGTGAAATATGCTCTTGATATCCCGCTCAAAATCGTATTTGTCTAAATGATAGTTAATGTCAAACAGCAACTCCCCTGTCATCCAGGCATACTTCAGATTGCCTCCAAACAGGTTGTTCATCCTCTTCGAGCCTATACCTTCACCATCCTGCTGCGTACTCGGCATAGTCCCCCAAAATGAATTGTGCTGCCCGTAAAGTGCTGCATAAAATCCATTTTTTGAGACCGTCTGAAGGTAAAGTTCAGCAGAAGGCATAAGCGGATACTGCACACCTAATTTAGCATAAAAGAACGGATTTTTAGGAGCCTCTACCGGCTTGATCTGCGCCAATTGATATGGAGAAAACTCATACAAATCCTTGTAAGGTCTGTTAAAGATTGAGTAATCAAAGTGTATGTCAAACTTCTGCAAAGAATCGGCAATATTTACAGGAATATCCGGTTTGCGTATTTCCATCAACTTGACGTCAAACTCACGGCTTACCTCGACCGTCGGATCAATCACCTGTCCCATCAAAGAGACCGGCATCAGCAACAAGGCAATAATCGATATTTTAATATGCATCTGTTTCATACGCTACTTCCCCATAGATTTTAATTTTTTCAATCTCATATCCACCTGATCGAGGACATCATCTCCATCACTTGAAGGCTTGTAACCTTTTTCCACACTCTCAAATGTGGCTTTTGCCTGAGTCCACTCTTCACGGTCGGCATAAGAATCTCCAAGTACTATAAAACTTTTGGCTAACCAGTAAAGCTGAGAAGTACCCATATCCGAGAAGGCATAGACTTTATTTTCAACAGATACGAAATCTCCTGCATCATAAGCATCTAAGATCAGTATATATTTGCCCTCGGCAGCAATTGCATCATCGCTATCCTTAGAAAGCGCCTCAATTATCGGCTTGGCAAGATCTCTGTCCCCAATGACCATATAAGACTTGGCCATGATAAACTTGGCCTCTCGCAACATGCTTTCAGATACGCCTTTGATATTCTGAATTCTCTGAGCATCCTTTAATGCCTTATCATACTGCTTGTCGCCAAAATAAGCCCTCATCCTGCCGGCGTAAGCGGCATCTTTCATCTTGTCCGTCTTGGCTATGTAAGAGAGGGTCTCGTATGCCTCTATAGCTTTGGTATAGTGCTCCAAATCGTACGATATCTTGGCATAATTGTTTGTTGCAGCCTCGGAAAAAGCCCCTTCTCCCATCTTCATAACCTGCAGATAGGCATCGGAAGCGGCTTCCATTCGGCCCGTGGCTTTAAGAGACTCCGCAAAGTAGAAGCAGGCCTGTGCACTCTTGCTACCCGAAGGGTACGCAGAGAGAAAAGATTGAAGCGCATTCATGGCAGCCGGATAATTACCCGACAGGTATATCTGCTCCGCCGCATTAAACCGCATCAACTCCTTCTCATCCGCAGTCTTGACATTGGACATCCCCAAACCGTCAAGATAAGAAAGGAACTCCTCAGGCCTGTTCAGAGTCTGATATATGGATTCCATACCGGAAATAGCATCCTGCACTTCGGGTGAAAGCGGAGCTTCTTCAATAATTCTCTTGTAATAGCCGATAGCCTTATCATAATTGCTCTTATTGGAATTGATCATTGCAAGTTCTAACAATGACTTGGAAAAGAATGTGCTGTCCTGAGCCCTTGTAAGCAGGGTATTAAAACATTCTGATGCATTGGAATCGCTTCCGCGCTGCACATAAGTTCGGCCCAACTCAAAGAGAGCCTGCGGATAGAGTGGAGCATCCTGATTGTTTTTTGTCACCATCCTCAAGATCGAGATTTTTTTGGTATCGTTGCCAATCAGTCCGTATGAGATCGCTCCCTGAAGTGCAGGATATACATCTTCGGATGATAAATATGCGGTATAAACATTTTCGTATATCGGGGCTGCATCAGCATAGGCCTTCTGCATAAAGTAAGAGTCGGCAAGACGTATTTTTGCATCTTTTTCAAAGGTCTTTGACTGCAACTGAGCATCAACATATTTCGAAAACCACGTCTGAGCACTGGCAAAGTCCCCTTTCTTGAAGAAGCAGTAGGCCAAATTATATATCGCATCAGGATATTCTCTCGTGCGTCTGAAGCTCGGAATGTTAATCAAATTGATATTCATCTCAACGGCCTTGTCATACTTATCATTTCTATAATAACATTCAGCCAGCCAAAACTGCGCCAAATTATTAAGCATCTGATTGTTATCGCCATATCTGACAGAAAGTTCCAACATAGGTACGGCTGATCGGTAACCCTTATTCTCAATCAACTGCATGGCCCTGAAGAAAGCCGCCTTCTGCAGGTTGGCTGACGACTCGGAGGAGAGCTTCTTAATAGTTGTCAGCACATCTACGGCAGATCTGTAATCTTTCCTTATCAGAAAAGAGGCAGCCATGTAGCTGTTGATTTCATCTTCCTTTCCACTTTTGGGATACAGTTCCTGATAACGTCTAAATTGAGATATATCTGAATTAACATCAAATGAGAGCTTTGCAAAGTTAAACATTGCATCCTCTTTTATAACTTCGTCAAAATCCGCCTCTGAAGCCATCTTAAAAGCCGACAGTGCAGCTAACTTGTTTTTGGTCTGCAAATAGCTGTTGGCACTGTAGTAATTGGCATTTTGGCACAGTGAGTCGTTCACCCCCACCACGTGACTGAATGACTCTATTGCAGCATTGTACGACTTCAACGAATATGACAGGATCCCTGCAAAATATTGGTCTTTGCGTGAGAGGCTGGTCCCGGACTGGCTGAATGCATCAAAATATACTTTTGCCTTCTCGGGAAGATTTTCAGCATAGTATGACTCGGAAATTATTCTGTTCATGTTAACTTGCAAATCACTCTCAAGACGTCCGCAAAGTGCAGGCCCGTGCTCTATGATATAATCGTAATCACGCAGCATAAAGCGCGATTCGGCAGCATAATAGAGCGACATTATCTCAAATCTTGAATCTTTGGAAGCCCTGTCAAACAATGGAATAGCTTGAGCGAAGCGTTTATCTAAATAATAAACGTACCCAAGATAATAGAGACTCGGAAAGGTATATTGAGAAAACTCGGAATCTATTATCTCCTTAAAGCCTTCAGCCGAAGCGTTGTAATTGCCCACACGTGTATTGCAGTATGCTTTTTTGAAAGTATATTCAAGCCTTGAACTTTTATAGAGATGTTTGGGATGAATAGTCTCATATACGGTAAGAGCCTTGCTATAATCCGTTTTGTCAAAATAATGTGTCGCAAGTGCGAACTTTACCATTCCAAGCTCCGGAGAGTTGGGATAATATACTGCAAAATTTTTTACAAGACCATCTATATTCACTCTGTCGAGAGCTATCGCACAAAGGACTTTGTATGCCTCTACTTCGCTTCGACTGAGATTCTCAAGATTGTATGTATCCTTGCCAAGAGCATCAAAAGCCTGCTCTGCAGCATAATACACTCCACTGTTGTACAGCTTTTTAGCTGATTCAAAACGATCCGAAAACTTATTCTCGGCAATCTGAGCAAATGCAGTGAAACAGACTTGTATCAACGTCAACAATAATATCAACCTGTATGCACACCCACGTTTCATATATCTCCTCTTTAATTTATTTATGCAAAAATATGAATAAATTGTAAATTTGTACGCTATAATATTTAACTGTATGGATAATAATCTCCCTCTTATCAAGTTTGACGGAGTTGACATCTCCAATGAAGGAATGTTAATCATCTCTTCACTCTCCATTGAGATCAATGAAGGAGAGTTTGTTTACCTCACCGGAAAAGTGGGCTCAGGCAAAACTTCGATAATTCGCACCATCATCGGAGAAAACCCTGTCACAAACGGCTCTGCGCGCGTAAATAACTTTGATTTACTCAAACTTAAACGAAAGCAAATTCCGTACCTCAGAAGGGAAATAGGAGTTGTTTTTCAAGATTTTCAACTTCTTATGGACAGAAGTGTAGAAGACAATCTCAAGTTTGTCCTTAAGTCAACGGGATGGAAAGACTCAAAAAAAATGAGTGCCAGGATTACGGATGTACTTACAGAGGTCGGAATGGAAACAAAGGCTCATAAGATGCCTCACCAGATCTCCGGAGGTGAGCAGCAAAGGGTTGCCGTGGCACGAGCACTTTTGAACGATCCTAAAATTATTCTTGCAGACGAGCCTACAGGCAATCTTGATCCTGAAACGGCAGATGGCATCATGAAGCTGCTCAGAGATATCAATAAATACAAAGAGACGGCTATCCTGATGATTACTCACAATTACGCTCTCATCAGAAGATATCCGGCAAGAGTGCTTGTTTGTGAAAACAATGAATGTAAAGAACTCTCTCTATGATTAAAAAGTATGCCGATATTATTGGGTGGTTTCAGGAGAATGTACCCGTAGCAGAGTCGGAACTGCATTTTAATTCACCGTTCCAGTTGGTTGTTTCGGTCATACTGTCCGCTCAATGTACCGATAAGAGAGTCAACATGGTCACTCCGGCCCTGTTTGAAAGGTTTAAGACTCCCGAAGATATGGCGACATCCTCCGTTGAAGAGATATTTCAGTACATCAAGTCCATCTCATTCCCTAACAGCAAAGCAAAACACCTATTGGAGATGTCTCAAATGCTTGTAAATGAATTCGGATCAGTCGTACCGTCAGAGGTAGAGCAGTTGGAGAAGATGCCCGGTGTCGGAAGAAAAACGGCCAACGTAGTAGCTTCTATTGTTTATAACAAGCCTGTAATAGCAGTTGACACTCATGTTTTCAGGGTTGCAAACAGAACGGGCCTTTCGCATGGCAGCAACGTGCTCAGAGTAGAGGAAGAACTGACGCGCAACATTCCGACAGAGTTGAGACCCATCGCTCACCACTGGCTCATTTTACACGGTAGGTATACCTGTGTCGCGAGAAAGCCCAAGTGCAGCTCCTGCGGGATCGCACCTTATTGTGACTACTTTAAAAAGCTTTCGTAAATCCGAAATAGCTGCGGTAACTGTTAATGTGTCCTGCGAGGCGAATATCATATTTGCCGTCGACAAAAATAGCCCAACCATTCCCGAAGTCATACTCGACGCCGGCGCCGAGGTCAAGTCCGAGATGCCATGGATGTGTATATGCCCCACAATACTCAAAATTGAAACCTCCGATCGGATAGATGCTGAGACCTTCAACAGGCAAGTTGAAAAGGTAGTGGAATGCTATGTTGGTTCCAATCGTGAAGTGTGGACCAAAAAATGTATCTATCCCGAAGCGGCCTCTTACCTGGCCGGCATTGAAGTCCAAATGCCCTCCGATAGTCGCTCCCTGATATGAATATCCGGCCTGAGCACCGATACCCATAAAGTTATCTTTGGTAAACTTTTCTACCGCATTTTGTGCAAACAGTGCGGATATACTCAAAATAATGGCTGACGTTAAGGTTAAAATCTTCTTCATGTCTCTTTATGTTTTATTAGGCAAATATAAGCCAAAAAATGTAAAAAACACTATATTTGCGTGTTTTGAGCGCAAAAGGAAGCATATTCTCTACTACTGTCTCCGACTTCAAGTCTTACCTGAAATTGGAACGTTCACTCTCCGACAATACTATCGCAGGATATATTTCGGACTGCAAAAAACTATTCAACTATTTGGAGACCAAGGACGTTTCAGCCCCGGAGGATGCCAACGTAGAAGAGTTGTCTCAATTTTTGGAATCACTTCCGTCTCAAGGCCTTTCCAAGCGATCTCAAGCTCGTGTAATCAGTTCTATTAAAGCTCTTTATAAGTTTTTAGACAGCGAAGGACGATTAAAGGACAACCCGTGCGATAAAATAGATACACCGAAAATCAATCCACATCTTCCTACCGTACTTTCCGTGGAAGAAGTAGTAACGATTCTTAACTCTGTCGATCTCTCAAAGAGTGAAGGACAGCGCAATCGTACCATTATAGAAGTCCTCTACTCCTGCGGTCTGAGAGTCAGTGAACTTGTTAATCTTCGCATATCGGATCTCTTTTTGGCCGAACAATTTATAAGGGTAACAGGCAAGGGCAGCAAACAAAGGATAGTGCCTATCGGGGAGCCGGCAATAAAGTGTATCGGACTTTATATGGAACAGCGACGACTAATCAATGTAAAAAAGGGTGCAGAAGATATTCTCTTCCTGAACCGCCGGGGAGGCCGGCTTACGCGAAATATGATATTTATTCTCGTAAAGCGCCAGGCAGCAATAGCCGGTATCACCAAAGAGATCTCACCTCATACTTTCAGACACTCTTTTGCTTCCCATCTTGTGGAAAATGGTGCCGACCTTAGGGTAGTGCAAGAGATGCTTGGGCATGAAAGCATCTTAACCACAGAGATTTACACCCACATAGACACAAAGAAATGGCATGAGACAATCCTCAAATTTCATCCTGCCCGCAACCTTAAATAATTTGCTATCTGCTGCCGCCACCTGTACCGCCACCTGAATGGCCACCTCCTCCACTGTACGAAGAACTTCCGCTGCCGCCATAAGAATAACTGCTTGAACTTGAATCGGAAGATAAATATTGACTTGAATAATAGTAATTAACGACAATTTTTGATACTTCCTCAGAATAATCAATAATATCAGTGATCGAATAATTAGAACCTGCGGAATTATTAAGGCACACCTTACTAAACACCTTGGAATCTACCGATTTAAGGTCGGTAGCAACCTGCCTGGCAATACCGAACAAAGCGGCATATTGCAAATATTCCCTCCACAAATCTACCTCAACAGCTTTTCTTTCATTGATAATAGTGAAGTCCTGAAGATACTCCTTAAATCCCAACATCTGACGCGCCAGCAATTGTCCATGCCTGTTAAACGAGCTTCTGTGAAAAACAGCATTGCGTTTTGTATATACGGACAGCATAGAGGTATGAGCGTTGATTCCCTCCTGATTAGCCAATTGTCCCCATTTTAATATTTCATCCGTATGCGATGCTGCCCACAATCTGAACTCCTTCTCTTGAAGTATGTGATCATCTCCACTCGCAAGCAAAATCATATTGTACAAATCTTTCTGAATGCTGTCATCCTCAGGCTCCTTTACAAAAGAGATAAGTATCTGCTTAGCAGTATTTTCCGAAAAGGCTATATTCCCGTTCATAATCATCTTCAAAACAAGAGCAGAAACCATGGCATTGCTACCTCCCGTCATTTTTGCCACCTGCAAAGTATAATTAGCGGCATACAGGTTTCCCCCGTACGGTAGGTCCCTGCACCATGCAATATTCCGTTTATTTGGTTTACACCCAAACACACCTTTACGTATATCTCCCTTTGTACGCCTTACGGCAGGGAGAATAAGCCAAATCAACGGAATAAATATCATTACGACCACAAGAGCTATCCCCAAGCACGTGTAGAGAGTATCTTCGTAGTCACTTCCCTTTAAGGCCTTCTCCTCCATATCTGCATAATCCCGCTCCTGTACACATACAGGATGCAAAATACCTTTTTCAAACCGGACAAGTACAATCATTGAGCTATTGTAATCAAACGATTGATCCGACTCGGCAACTATCCTGCCCATGTCATCAAAAACTATAGTACCATAATAGCCGAAAGAGGCTATTTTTATCTGTGTAGAGTCAAAAACAGCCCCATCTCTTTCAATTGTAACTTTGGCATGCTCCGGACAAGCAGAAAGTCCAGAAGCTATAAACTGGTGATTAAAAGCATCATAGTCATTGAGCGACTTGACAAGATTGGTCAAAACGTAGGAGACAGTAAAAATATGATCCCCGTAACTGCCGACTCCCCAGCATATTTCATAACCATCAGATTTAGTGACAAGTCCACACTTTCCCGACTTTTGAGAGATATCGCGATCGACATCCCAATCACCTTCGTTAACATACTGCAAACCACTCTCATCGCTTACCGACAGGTCTAAAATCACCATATCTTCGAGATTATCGGCAACAAGATACCATTCCGTGCCCGAATCGACAGTTACATTCCAAACCTCGGTAATTTTGGCAGATCCATCATCCTGAAGAAGTACCTTTATATCAATGTCTCGTATAGTCTGGGCACAAGTTGCTTCACCTAAAAGACTTACAATCAGTATAATTAAGGCACGTCTCATCTATCTGCTTCCTCCTCCAAAGCCACCGCCGGAGAAGCCGCCACCGCCTCCAAATGAAGAGAAGCCGCCACCGCCCCATGAACTTGACGTACTCTTAGGCACGGCATATTCTGCACCTGTAGTAACACTGCGAGACATAGCATTGGACAATATCATTATATCCATAAGAGTTAAGGATCCACCAAAGTTGTTATTGCCCATCTGCATAATACTCTCAAACGAAACAGCATCAATAGCCTTCAAGTCTTTAGCTACCTTCTCGGCAATGCCGAACAGTGTTGCGAAAATCATATATTCTCTCCAGAGGCTCACCTCAACAGCTTTTCTTTCATTGATGATGGTAAAGTCCTCAAGGTACTTCTTAAATCCAAGCATCCTGCGGGCCATCTCCTGTCCCTGCTCATTGAATTTATTATATTCAAAGAGATTGGTAACCTTATATTGCGCGTCACAATTGGCAAGGGCCGCAACTCCTTCTGCATCCACCGCTTTAACCCATTCCTGAACCTTCTTATAGTTTCTTTTTGCCCATGCGGAAAATTCATTATTCTGAAGTATCTGATCTGATCCGCTTGCCTCCTTGATCATAGCATACAGCCTGACCTGGAGAGTGTCATCTATCGGCTTGTCATTAAATGATATAAGAGTTTTGTCCTTATTATCTTTTGATATCGAAATATCCCCTTCCAACAACATACGGAGTACTAAAGCCGATGCAATCACATTCTTCTGAGGAAGCATTTGCGCCTTGGTAAGGGTGTAATAAGTAGCGTAAATATTACCGTTGTACGGAAGCTCTCTGCACCACTGAATATTATCAGCAGTAGGTTTAAACCCGAAAACGCCCTTTCTCGCTGCACCTTTGCTCTTGGTAATAGCAGTAGCACCTAACAAACCGAACGGAATGAGAACAAGGATTATATTATAAAGCGATTGCGCAATACCACTTAAAATGCCACTGATCCCGCTTTTGGAACTATTCTCTTTCTGCTCATAGTCACTCCCTGCCACAGCCTTCTCTTCCATATCGGAAAAGTCTCTATTTTCGACACTGACAGGGGCAAAAATACCTTTGTCAAAGCGCGCCATTACAATCATGGAGCTATTGCTGCGGAAAGGTTCACTTGATTCGGCAACAATCTTTCCATCAATGAAATGTATTGTACCAACGTAGCCGAAAGAGGCAATCCGTACCTGGGTCGTATCAAAAACAGCCCCTTCTTTCGAGATTGTTACCCTGGCATGTTCCGGACGTGAAGAAAGCCCTGTCGTGATAAACTGGTGATTAAACGCATCATAGTCGTTAAGCGACTTTACAAGGTTGGTTTTAGTATAGGAAACAGTATAAACATGATCCCCGTAACTACCTACTCCCCAGCATATTTCATAGCCATCGGATTTTCTGACCAGACCGCATTTACCTGTCTTTTGAGTTATAGTACGGTCCACATCCCAATCACCCTCATTAATGAAATGTAAACCTGTCTCATCAGTGACGGAAAGGTCTTTAATCCTCATGTCGCCCAAATTACCGACAACAAGATACCACTCCGTCCCTGATGCAACAGTTACATCCCAAACTTCCGTTACTCGCGCAGAGCCATCCTCATTTAGAGAGACGGTTATGTCTATGTCACGAATTGCCGGAGAAAAAGCGAATGAAGGCACTGCTAAGATACTAATTACAAGCAATATAAACAGCCTCTTCATCTATAAAAGTCTATTTATTGGCAGACATATTCATAGATGGCATCTCTGTCTTTGCAGGATTTTCAACCAAATATTCCATGGATTTAAATCCCAACATAGAAGCCACAAAACTGTCAGGAAACTGGCGAACGATTCTATTGAATATAGTAACAGAATCATTAAATACCATACGGCTCATACGTACCTGATTTTCATACGTATTGACGCTGGCCATTGTTTCAGAATATATTGTCTGAGCCTTCAGGTCAGGATACTGCTCTACAACAAGGTTGAAGCGTGACATTGCCTGAGCAAGCATACTTTCCTGTGCGTTTGCCTCGTTAACACTACTTGATGAAGTGATATTTTTTCTTTGAGCGATAATATCTTTCAAAGTATTATATTCATGTTCCGAATACCCCTTCGTGAGTTCTGCCAATGCAGTCAAAGCATCCCAGCGACTTGACATTTGTACCCCGATTTGACTCAGAGAGTTTTTGCACAACTCCTCTTTGCTGACGAGTTTTCTTTGAACGGAAATAAACCATAGAACCAAAATGGCTACGATGGCTACGATAACGATAATTGTAATCATTTTTATAAATATTTAATTATTTAGTTATAACTGTTTGATTATTTGGCTGCCGGCTCAGTCAACGGGGCAGCATCTTTTTTCTTTTTTGACCGAGATACAAGAAGGAAGATCAACGCCGCTGCAACTACAAGCAAGACAATCGCCAAAACAGGGCGGTATGCAATCCACGCAATGGCAATTACAAGTAAACTCCATACCAATCCTATAACGAAACAGACAATGCCTATTCCTGCACCTACAACATTCTTTAGGAACGGAAGCACTGCAAACAAAGTAACAAGAAGACTGAACATTGATTTGATACCGTAGATTACCAAGAAAATGCCTACAACACGCAATACCCATGTCCAAATGCTATTTTCTTTTTTAGCTCCTTCAAACATATTTTCGGCACTTACCGTCCCCATCTCAACTCTTGAGAAAGATTTGCCGTTTTTTGCAACATACTTTTCAAATGTATTACCTATGACCTTACCAAGGATAGAGATATCTTTAGGACTTGTAACCTGGGTGAAAGTAATACGGACATCACCTACAGTCGGAAGATTTCTGTTTACACCGAAATATACTACATTATCTTTTGCCGTAACATCAACAAGTGGATTATTGGTACTAAGCGAACGCAGCCACTCCTGCCTCAAGTCATCAGACATATTTGCGTCAACTGATTCTTCTCCGTATATACTTGATGTCATAAATGTAGGAAGCGTGTATGCTCCGAAAGTCACATTTTCCGCTGTTTGATTAACATCCTCAAGAGTTACCAATACCGTATTGGAGGATTGATACTCGGGATCATGATAGTCGCTTGACTTAATAGGTTCATTTACCCATTCTTTATCATAAGTATAGGTAGTAACTGTCTCAGTTGCTCCTCCAACCTTTTCCTTCTTTTCGGTTTTAGAGTGTTCAACCCACTGGTAATATTCAACATTACGGATGAGTTTAATTGCATTTGATTTCACTCCAAAATTTTCATCCCTTAGTGTGTCCAGAGTAAGGGCTGTTCCGGTTGCATATGCCAACTTCCCTTCAAACTCAGGATTGACTGTGTTAATATCCTCAATGGAAACAGCCACCGATTGTGCTTCTTTAATTGCTTTTGCTGTTTTTACCGAGTTTCCTTCATTCCACCAAAGTAATATAGTACCTCCAATGAACATTAGCAACCCAATGATAATTCCTCCTACAGAGTTTGACAATTTGTTGCCGTAACTCTGTCGTGTAGTTTCTGTATAGGCCATAGTGTATAATAATTAATTAGTTAAGTTTCAGTTTAACTCACAAATGTAATTAAAAAATGATGATACACAAAATCATAAAAACTAAAAGTATCCACGTCGCAAATTACATACGTACAATCTACTCAAGTACTGTTATTTGTCACTTATGTGCCATAAGATAAGTCATATATAATATATGCGTGATTTATGCATGATTTATGCGTCATCCATCGGCACCCCACCGTATTAAACATATTTTCATCATCTGTCGTTGACAAAAATCAGAGAGATCATCCTGACTGCGGAAGGAGACGGGCTGCATTATATAATATCATATCTTGCTGTTGATAAAAATCAGAGAGATCATCCTGACCCTGATAGAAGGCACATATCTTCAGTTAGTGCAAAGTGACCGCAAAGTTAGATAAGACATAACCGTGACAGAACACACTCGTTCAACGTTTGGTTTCCCAATAATAAACAATAGGTGACTGCCAACTCTGCGACATAACACACTCGTTCAACGCTTGGCTTCCCAATAATAAACAACAGGTGACTGCCGACTCTGTGAAATATCGCACTCGCTCAACGCTTGGTTTCCCAAAGATAAACAACACTTGACTGCCGACTCTGTGAAATATCGCACTCGTTCAACGTTTGGCCCGCCCAGAACGTCCTTAAAAGTGAGCTATGCATGAAAATTGTCTGCGTGGCCACGGCAATGCCATCAAAAGGCCCTTCAACGTAGCCGACAGACATGGAATTGCGGTTCACGGAAATGCCATCAATAACACCCTTCAGCGTGGCCGACAGACATGGAATTGCGGTCCACAGAAATGCCATCAAAAGGCCCTTCAAGGTAGCCGACAGGCATGGAATTGCGGTCCACAGAAATGCCCTCAAACGTAGCTCAGACACAGAAAAAGCACCACCACGGCCTCCATAACACCCTTCAGCGTAACTGACAGCGAAAATCCACGACAATTATTAATGTTCCGACACCCCCGATTATTGTGCACTGCAACGACATATTCCTTTCGTCGCTGATAAATGCGCCACAAGAGACATTCTCATTTCCGCTTTACAACAAGTCAGACCACAAAACAACCTCTGACGCACTTCTACGGGCAATCAGATGACTGACAACAGGTTGCGCCCACGCACCATAGCCATTCTCCCGCAACATCGACACCTGAATCACACTAAAACGTATTTTGACCGGCGATGTTGCATCTCCAATAATCACTTTCCACCATACAATCAACTGTATTACAGCATATTGTACTCATGCACCATAGCCATTATCCTGCAACATCGACACCTGAATCACACATAAACGTATTTTGACCAGCGATGTTGCATCTCCAATAATCACTTTCCACCATACAATCAACTGTATAACAATACATTGCCCTTATACACCCCCCCCCTGCGACATCGACAATCATTCACCGTACGGATGATTATGACATATTAATTAAAGATTCAGTTGCTCTTCCTGTTTACGTTCGAGTGTGAGGCTGTTTTCATGACCATACGAGTCCATGTTAAGCAACATCATATTTCAACATCAATGATTCCACTATAATTATTGACATAAAGAATGACCATATTGATAACATCATGGTAATATACACTATACAAAATTTGCAATTCTGTACCACATTTCGTCTTATTTGGCAATATTGGAGAATTGTGCCTCAGAGGACACCTTGAGCTGGATTATTCCCAACATCACCACGATCAGACTTTGACATAAAGAATGAACTATATAGGTAACATCATGATAATATTCACTATACAAAATTTACAATTCTGTACCTCATTTCATCTTATTTGGCAATATTGGAGAATTGTGCCTCAGAGGACACCTTGAGCTGGATTACTCCCAACATCACCACGATCAGACTTTGACATAAAGAATGAACTATATAGGTAACATCATGATAATATTCACTATACAAAATTTGCAATTCTGTACCTCATTTCGTCTTATTTGGCAATATTGGAGAATTGTGCCTCAGAGGACACCTTGAGCTGGATTACTCCCAACATCACCACGATCAGACTTTGACATACAGAATGAACTATATAGGTAACATCATGATAATATTCACTATACAAAATTTACAATTCTGTACCTCATTTCTTTGTCTGATAAAAGTGTAGCTATAGTAATATTTTAAGCTTGAGCGCA
Organism: Bacteroidales bacterium; assembly: GCA_028691975.1. Classification (GTDB taxonomy): domain Bacteria; phylum Bacteroidota; class Bacteroidia; order Bacteroidales; family UBA932; genus Cacconaster. The sequence goes on from JAQUYF010000020.1 coordinate 28,235, forward strand.
CGCAAAAGAGATTATAACATAGAGAATGTACTAATGACTAAATTACAGATAATCAGTAGT
>JAQUYF010000020.1:28394-31232 GCA_028691975.1 Bacteroidales bacterium
GAAACCTGACAGGAAGGGTAGAAAATCCCGCCATCAGGCGGCAACCGGAGGCCGTGTCTTCGAAGAAGACGGCAAGGCCGGGAGGTTGTGCACCGGTTTCCCCACGGGAAACCTGACAGGAAGGGTAGAAAATCCCGCCATCAGGCGGCAACCGGAGGCCGTGTCTTCGAAGAAGACGGCAAGGCCGGGAGGTTGTGCACCGGTTTCCCCACGGGAAACCTGACAGGAAGGGTAGAACAAGTACCCCCGGGCAGAATCGAACTGCCATTTAAAGTTTAGGAAACTTCCGTTCTATCCGTTGAACTACGGGGGCGTTATAAAAATACCGAGAGCAATATTGTCCTCGGTAATTTCTATTTCTGATAATCCGGACTAAGCATTAGTCTTTTGGATAATCTGGCGGCCACGATAATACCCACATTCCGGGCATACGTGATGATACATTACAGTTGCACCACAATTAGAGCAAGTTGCTAAAGTAGGGACAACGGCTTTGTCATGTGTTCTTCTTTTATCTCTACGTTGTTTAGAGATCTTTCGTTTCGGATGTGCCATTTCTTAATATTTTAATTGTTTATTTTTTACTTAATAAATCTTTCAGTGCACTGAACGGAGTGTTATCCCCACTACCATCGCCATCAAGCTGACTTCCTCCAATCCTGCTTACCATCTCCGGATTGCATTTACCCTCCTCATGTACTTTCTGCAGCGGCATTGCAAGACAAATATAGTCATACACAAACTGCCTCAAATCTATCTCAGTCTCTATCTCATCCACAATCATAATGTCGTCATCATCGCTTTCTTCAGCCTCCTTTGCAAACTTAACGGACAACGATCTATTTACATCTATCGGTATCTCAAGGTCTTCTAAGCATCTGTCACACTCCACAACAACCACTCCCGAAATAACAGAGCTAATCGCAAGGTATGTACTGTTTTTCTCCGCCTCAATCATCACTTTGCAGTGTGCTTTCTTTATCTGGCTATTGCCAAAATCCAGAAAGAAAGCCTCATTCACCTCAAAATTGTATGAATACTTCCCCGGGGCCAAGCCTTTAACAGGGATAATTATACTATTTAGATTCTCCTCCATAACGCAAAATGGGCTGCAAAGATAGCAATTTTTTTTTAAAAGCCTATCCTCTTGCTCTTTTTCTTGCTGTTTCGTCAAGAAGAATTTTACGAATACGCATTGACTTAGGAGTAACCTCCACTAATTCATCCTCTTGAATATACTCCAACGCCTCTTCCAAGCTAAATTGGATTGGTGGCGGCAAAACAATCTTTTCATCTGTACCTGCCGCTCTAACGTTAGTCAACTTCTTTGTTTTACAGATGTTAACATTCAAGTCATTCTCCCGAGTATGCTCTCCTACTACCTGACCGGCATAAATCTCTTCGCCAGGGAAAATAATGAAACGTCCGCGATCCTGAAGTTTATCCATGGCGTAAGCCACCGATACACCAGTCTCCATGGCTACAAGTGACCCATTGGTTCTCTTTTCAATATCTCCTTTATATGGTTCGTATCCTTTAAATCTGTGTGCCACGATAGATTCTCCTTGAGTGGCAGTCAGCAGATTGCTTCTAAGTCCCATCAGCCCGCGCGCAGGAATTTCAAAATCCAAATGTGAACGGTCTCCACGTGTCTCCATGTGTATCAGAGCCGCCTTTCTGCGAGTAGATATCTCAATCGCACGCCCAACAAACTCTTCAGGAACTTCAATAGTCAAATACTCAATAGGTTCACATCTCTGGCCATTGATCGTTTTATCTAAGACACGCGGCTGGCCTACCTGCAATTCAAAGCCCTCACGACGCATTGTCTCAATTAAAATAGAGAGGTGAAGCACTCCTCTACCATATACGATAAATGAATCCGAACCATTGCCCGGTTTAACCCTCAGTGCAAGGTTCTTTTCCAACTCATGTTCCAGTCTTTCCTTTAAATGCCTTGAAGTAACAAACTTACCCTCTCTGCCAAAAAAAGGGGAATCATTGATGGTAAAGAGCATACTCATGGTAGGCTCATCAACTGCAATCGGTGGTAAAGCCTCAGGATTTTCGAAATCTGCGATAGTATCGCCAATTTCGAAGCCGTCGATTCCAACAACTGCACAAATATCTCCGCACTTTACAGACTCTTCCTTAACCTTCTCAAGCCCCTCGAAGACCATCAACTCTTTAATTCTTTGCTTCTCAACGATATTATAGCGTTTGCAAAGCGACACAGCCATACCTGCTTTCAGCATACCCCTGGTAATTCTTCCGATAGCGATACGTCCTACATAAGGAGAGTATTCCAAAGAAGAAATCAACATTTGCGGAGTCCCTTCAATCTCTTTGGGAGCAGGAATTTCGGCAATAATAGTGTCAAGCAGAGCAGTAATATCGTTGGTTGGCTTTCTCCAGTCAAGAGACATCCATCCCTGCTTTGCACTTCCGTAAACAGTCTTGAAATCAAGCTGATCCTCAGTAGCATTGAGGGAAAACATAAGGTCAAATACCTCTTCATTCACCTCGTCCGGACGACAATTAAGTTTATCAACCTTATTTATGACAACTATCGGCTTTTTCCCCATTTCAATTGCCTTCTGAAGCACAAATCTTGTCTGAGGCATAGTTCCTTCAAAGGCGTCAACCAACAGAAGTACTCCATCCGCCATGTTCAGGACTCTTTCGACCTCACCACCGAAATCGGCGTGCCCCGGAGTGTCGATTATATTGATTTTGGTACCTTTATAAGGTACAGATACGTTTTTCGCCAAAATTGTGATACCTCTCTCTCTCTCCAAATCATTGTTGTCGAGAATCAGTTCGCCCATCTTTTCGACA
>JAQUYF010000085.1 GCA_028691975.1 Bacteroidales bacterium
AGGAGGCAATCGCATCGTTGATGGCTTGCATATCCGAAAGATAGCTGTTTTGAAGCATAATTTTTTTTGCATTTTCTACTCGATAGTGATTGATAAAGGTTGCAAAGTTAACTCCGTATTCCTGATTGATAGTCTGTGACAGGTATGAACGGTTTGTGCCAAGCATCATGGCCATATCCGTAATAGTCAGATTGACTTTTGTGTATATCTTCTGATATTGCATCAAGTCGTCTATCATCTGTTTGCGCACTTCTTGACCTTTGTATCCCAATATTTTGTTGTGCTTTTCAATTTCTATGTCTCCCTGCGTCACATCCTGTACAAAGTCTTGTGCTATGAAATCCTGTTTGTAGCATACCAGGCCGAGAAGAAATAACATATAGCCGAATAGTGTGGACGGTATGGCTAAAAACAGAGAGTTATTAAAGAACTCTTTCCCAAATGAATTGAGGAGTACTGCAAAAACCGTAGTGGATAAGAAGCAAATAACTAATGCTTTGGTCTTACGTAAGGATCTGCCTTCGTCATTTGAATAGTATTCGGATAAGCCGGCATTATATCTTTTTATCATCTTAAGACTGGCTATGGCGGCATGCACAAGTGTGATAAAAAAGATATATGGACGTACCTTGAACAGTATGACCGCAACTTGACCTGCCAAGCCGTATTGCATCTGTGCTCCGTCACCATACAGATACCTCATCGTAAAGCCTGAAAGTTGATCCGAAGGCATTAAAATAAAGCAGACTTCCTCAAGCAAAGCGCAAATAATTGCAGGAATGAGTGTCCAGTGTTTGCGCAGAAAGCAGTACGGCTTGCCGCATTTGTCATAATAGACAGTGCGGGTCAGTGACTTTATGTATTCATAAAAGAGCGGATATACTGCAAGATTTACAAGTGTGTAAACAGGCTCCAAATAGCGGTATAAGGTATATTCGTCGTTGTAGTATGCGCAGTGGCAGAGATACAATACCGTCGAGGCAATCAAAAAGCGTAAGAATGCCTTCTTGGAAGGATCTGCTTTTCGGATGCGAAAGAAAATAAGCGTCCAAAAGAGACAGGAATAAAAAGGAAAACTTGTAAAAAGTGCTTCGAACATAATAACCCGTTTAAGTACTGCAAAGATAAATATTATTCGGCAAGAGAGGCCCACAATATTTCAGAAATTTGGCACTGCCCATATTACAAATCGCTACATATTGATCCTCAGTCACTTTCAGGTCTCTAAAGACTTTGTCGCGTTGCAACTTTTGTGCGGAGATGCGTTCGTATGTTACTTTATTGACATAAAACATAATAGGGGGCTTTTCTTCTACCCTTTGGAAGCCGAGCCTGATATAAGCTTCGCCTTCCGACCACTCTTTGTCGCAGTATGACATCACTTCGTCCGGGTGAATATCGTTTATAAAAGCTTGTAAAAGTCTGCCCATTCCTCCAACTACTCTTGTGTCGGGAAGAGAAGCGTATCTTACCCATTCATAAGAATTCAGTACTATGTTTTCTCCATTTATAACTCTCGGCATCGGCCTTGATGTCGAAAATGAAGCTGCAGCGACTGTCTGACCTTTGTAGCGCAGAGCATAGCTGTATTTGCAGCGTGCCTTGCCGTAATTGTGGTACCTCTCCATAAATGAGTTGCACTCTACGCCGGAAATCTTCTCTATCACGCACTTACGTGCAAATATGCTTGTGAATTCTCCAAGCCTGGCGCAGATCCTTTTACGCAATATATCTCCCTTGGTGTACCACCTGTCTTCGTAAATATATATCGGGGCAGTATGCTCTTTTGCGATTGTTCCAGCCCATATAGGGGAGCCATTAAGAGGTTGTAACACTATTGTTATCTCCCTGTCCGGAAAGTAAAATAGATTATTCGTCCTCTCAAAGCGAAACCCGCGGCTCTCTATAAACTCGGTAAAATCCTCTGCAAAATTCATAGTGTAAAGGTAGTGACAAAAACGTTGTCAGCAACGAATTAATAGATGATTCAATCGACGATTATTTGGTTTTGTGGCTTATTATTGCTACACTTGTAGTTTAGTATAAATCACTATAAATATGAGACCAAATTATCTATCACGTATTATGGCTGCCTGCGTACTCGCTTTAGCCATGATGGTAACATGCTTTGCTTCAAACGGTGAAGTCAGCAACTCAGTAACAAAAGAAAGTAATAAAGCAATGAAGACATTAGTAGCTTATTTTTCGGCAACAGGTACCACAAGGGCCGTTGCCATCAAGATCGCCAATGCTGCTCAGGCAGATATTTACGAAATATTTCCGAAGGTACCTTACACCTCGGCAGACCTGGACTGGACTAATAAAAGCAGCCGCAGTTCCGTGGAAATGGCTGACCCCAAATCACGTCCTCAGATTGCCAACAAAAATGCAAAAGTCGAGGATTACGACGTCATCTTTTTGGGATTCCCGATCTGGTGGTATGTCGCTCCTACCATAATCAACACTTTTCTTGAGAGTTATAATTTTGCAGGAAAGACAGTTGTACTCTTTGCAACCTCAGGAAGCAGTGACTTGGGTAAAACGGCAGACAAGCTTCAGCCGAGTGCCCCGAAAGCCACTTTTATTGAAGGGGGAGTTTTAAACGGCAAGCCGTCACAGGAAAAAGTGAACGGATGGTATAATGCGCTAAATCTGAAATAATTGTAATACTAATTGATTATAAAATGAAAAACGTTCTAAAGTTTGCGGCCTTGATTTTAATGGTCGTGATGATTTCTTCCTGTAAAGAGAAGAAAGATGAAGTTCAACTCAATTACGAGCAGTACACACTCGACAACGGACTGAAAGTGGTTCTGCATCAGGACCATTCAGACCCTATTGTATCAGTTGCTACCCAGTTTCACGTTGGTTCGGCCCGTGAAAAAGAGGGCAAGACCGGTTTTGCTCACTTCTTTGAGCACATGCTTTTTCAACGTTCCGAAAATTTGCCGCGTAATGCTTTCTTCCAGAAGATTTCAGAATACGGCGGAAACTTTAACGGTGGAACAAGTAATGACGGTACCGTTTATTATGAAGTCGTTCCTCGCGATGCCCTTGAAAAAGTGCTTTGGATGGAATCCGACAGAATGGGATATTTTATCAATACCGTTACTCAGGCCGGCCTTGAGAGAGAGATAGATGTCATTCTGAACGAAAAAAGGCAGGGTGTTGACAATGCTCCTTACGGTCAGATGGAAATGATTATGTGTGAGGAACTTTTCCCGAAGGGACACCCGTATAGCTGGAGTGTAATCGGCCAGATGGCAGATATCAGTTCCGCAACTGTTGAGGATGTAAAAGAGTTCTATGCCAACTATTATGTTCCTGCAAATGCCACATTGGTAATCGCAGGTGATTTTGATATGGATCAGGCTAAAGAGCTGGTTAATAAGTATTATGCTGAGATTCCAAGTCATTCTGTCGAGAAGCCTGCAGTATGGAATATTACACTTGATCAGACAAAGAAGGTTGAATATGAAGATCCGTTTGCTTCAATGCCGGAAGTATCGATTGCTTACCCTACGGTTGAGAGTTTCAGTGAAGATGAATGTGCCATCGACCTGCTTATGGATTTGTTGGCAGGAAGCAAAAATTCACCTCTTTACAAGACCATCGTTGAAGGTAATCTTGCTCCTGGTGTTTCCGCTTACAACTATTGCCTTGAGTCTGCAGGTGCGGCCTATATTGACGTTCGTTCTTATCCTGCCACAGACCTTGATTCTATTTATGCCGCTATCGAGAAGGGCTTCAGGATGTTTGAAGAAAATGGAGTCGATCCTGTAGAACTTCAAATGAATAAGGTGATGATGGAGACACAGGCATATAATTCTATCTCAAGTGTTTATTACAAGTCTATCATGATGGCTAACAGCAACGAGTTTGCCGGCAGTCCGGATGCTTTCCTCAAACAGATTAAGAAATATAAAGCTGTTACAGCTGAGGATATTATGAGAGTTTACGAGAAGTACATAAAAGGTAAAAATTTCGTAGCGGTAAGTATTGTACCTGCCGGACAGCCACAGCTTGCTCTCGAGGGTTCGACTCCTGCACACGTTGTCATTGAAGATGTTGCCTCTCAGAAGATGACTTCTAAGTCAGGTGCTATTGTGGATGATGATTATCAGCACACCGCTTCTAAGATTGACCGTTCGGTAGAGCCTGCATTTCTCCCTAATACTCCGGTAGTTACAGTTCCTACTCCTTGGTCAGGCGAATTGGCAAACGGTCTTAAGGTTCAGGGTTTCACCCAAAATGAGATACCTCTCGTTACTTTCACACTCTTTATCAATGGCGGTCAACTTGTTTGTCCTCAGAAGCCGGGAATAGCCTCTCTCAACGCAAGTATGATGAATCAGGGTACTGCACTTCGTACTGCTACCGAGATTGAGCAGGCTCTATCCCTGTTGGGTGCTTCTTTGCGCGTAAGCGGCAATTTATCAGGCACAACCGTAAGTGGAGTCTGCCTGGCGGAGAACTTCGAAAAGGTGATGGAGATCCTCGATGAGATGATTACTTCACCGAGATTTGATGAGGAGATATTTAATCGTGAGAAAAATAAGGCACTTGCCAATGTCCAGCAGAAATTGAAATCTCCGGGTTCTATCGCTGATGCCAATGCATCCAAACTTTATTTCGGAGAAGATTGTGTCTTTGCAAATGCTGCCGCTACAACTGCAAGTCTTAATGCCATGACAATGGATGACATCAAGGCTTATTACAATACTCTTTCTCCAAAAGTTGCAGCTATCAGTGTGGCCGGTGCCATCAAGGAGAGTGCCTGCAAGAAGGCTCTCGCCAAATTGGCTGCCGACTGGAAAGGAGAATCTGTCGATGTTCCGGCTATTGTTTTAGGACAAAAGGCCGAGACGAGCAATGTTTATTTCATTGATTATCCCGATGCCAAGCAGTCCAATATATTCGTTATGGGCAAAGGCAGGGCATATAAAGATTCTGATTACTATGCTCTCGATGTATTGAACTTCCAGCTTGGAGAGGGCTCAAACGGTGAGCTGTTCAACGTATTGCGTCTTCAGAGAGGTTATACCTACGGAGCTTACTCTTCATTTGTCAACCAGAAGGATTTCGGTTACTTCTATGCCAATTCGAGTGTGCAGTCAAGTGCTACCAAGGAGTCTGTGGAGCTGTTTAAGAGCATTTTCAGTTCATTTGGAGACAACTATACAGAAGATATGTTGAAGGCTACAAAGGATGCCATGATTCGCCAGAGAGCATTCCAGTTTGAGACACAGAACAGTCTTGTAGGCTTGCTTAACCGTATCTACAAATATAATCTTTCTATCAATTGCATTGCTGACGAACAGCAGGTCATCAACGATATGACTCTTGATAAGATCAAGGAGCTTTCTAAAGAGTATCTTGATCCGACCGATATGATTATCGTCGTTGTAGGTGACGCCAAGACTCAATTGAAAGGCATTAAAGATGCCAAATTGATTGAAAGTATGTTGAAATAGGTCGGCCTTGTGCTGTCGGCACATCGCCTTTAATTTAACGGGGTGGCTAATCGGTCTTGTGGACTGATTGGCCATCCTCTTTTTAATTAATAAATTTGCATAATATTCGTAAAAATCAGTACCTTTACAAATTAGGGAGACTGTGAGGTAACTTAACTTTAAAATTAAAGCAGCAGACTAATGAAAGAAGCGGAACATCAGAACCGGATGACTGTGATCTGTGATAAGGACATGATTATCAGGGAGATAATAAGTCCTCGGTATTATACTTTACTTCAGCACCACAAAGACGATCTTATCGGAATCAATATTCTTGATTTGGAAAAGCATACTGTTGATGCCTGTAAGCCTCAGGCTGCTATTGTCTCAAACAATATCAGAAAGGCGATAGAAGAGCGTACAAATGTCTATTTTGAGTATTCTGTTGTGCGGGATGACAACGTAAAATTATTTGCTCTTTGTTTTGCCGGTCCCGGTCCTGACGAAAAGTATTATATCAATGCCGTGGAAGTGGAAGGTGCTACGATTCATGGCGCACGCAATCGTTTTACCGATGAGTTGGTAACCTTGCTGTTCAATAATATAGCCTCAGCCGTATGGCTGCGGTATTACGCAAGAAACGGTTCTTCCCGTTACATTACTTTCAATGATAACGCACGTATACTTATGCATGGAACGCTGACAGATTCGATGGAAAGTATTCTCAATTCAAAATTGTGGAGTCAGCAGAGTGATGATGAGAATGATGCAATTGCCCTCCAAAGTGATG
>JAQUYF010000021.1:0-29154 GCA_028691975.1 Bacteroidales bacterium
TTACGGCTATAATTTACATTATTAATGAATAATATGAAAAGAGATTTTTTATTGATTTTGACACTTTTTGCGACCCTTTCGTGTACTAAAGTTACGCCTGAAAAGCGCATAGAGACGATTTACAACTATTTTGACAACGAAAATACGACAGCTCTTTCAACACTTGAGACTGTAAGCAATAACTACCCTGCCCGTATGTCCGGCAGTCAGAACAATTCTGATGCAATCGACTACTTCACTCTGATTTTAGGTAATGATATCAAAGTGGACAATATCTGGTATCAGGATGTTACTGTTCCCCATTGGCTCCCGGGAGAAAATAGTGTATCCTGCAAACTTTCAGACGGTACCACACACGGCATTACAGCCGTTCCGGTAGGACTTTCAGTCGGTACGGACGGCAATGATCTGACGGCCAACATTGTAGAAGTAACCTCAAGAGAGGCTTTCGATAAAGCAAACGTAAAAGGGAAGATTGTCCTTTTCAATGAGCCGATGACTGCTGAAAACGGCTACGGAAAGGCCAGGTGGCAACGTACTCAGGGTGCTGCTCTTGCAGGAGCCAAAGGTGCCGTTGCAGTACTTGTCCGTTCCATGACTACACTTACGAATGACGATCCGCATACAGGAAGTACACGCTATGACTCTACCGGAGTTCAGATTCCCGCAATGGCTATCTCGACACAGGCTGCCGACAAACTCTCTGAAGAGCTAAAAAAGGACGGCAGATTGAAGGTAACTATTAATTCTACAGCCAAGAGACTCGAAGACACAATCGGACGCAATCTTGTTGCGGAAATTGTCGGAAAAAAGACTCCCGAACATATTATACTGCTCTCTGCACACTTGGACAGCTGGTTTAACAGCCAAGGCGCTCAGGACAATGCCGCAAGTTGTGTGACTGCCGTAGAAGTGCTTAGAGCTTTCAAAAAACTCAAGATAAAACCTAACAATACGATTCGTATCCTGCTTTATCAAGATGAAGAGTGCTTCCTTTCGGGAATGAAAGAGTATGCTAAGATTGCCAAAGAGAAAAACGAGGAGTATTTGTTTGATCTTGAAATGGATAGCGGAGCAGGCGGACCTAAGAGCTTCAGACTTGCAGAGAAAGACATATTTTTCCCTAAGATAAAAGAGATCACTGATCAATATCTCACCCCTTACGGAATAGAAGAGATTACACAGGTAGAAGAGCGCAAAGGCTGGCCTCTGAGCGACTCGATGAAAATACCGTATTACGGATATGTGTCCAACACCGACCACTATTTTGATATTCATCACTCAAGTTCGGATAATTTCGACAAGATCGATCCGGCGGCGTTCAAAAAGGGAATTGCCACTGTCACAGCATTTGTCTATTTGATGGATTAACCGCAATTTACAGGTATGGAACAGGTTCTCGAATTTCTGACACAAGTCAGTCTGAACAACAACAAACCCTGGTTTGATGCTCATAAAGCAGCTTACAAGACGGCGCAGGCAACATTCAATGACTTTGCAATAAAGTTGATTGAAGGGATAGCCTCATTTGACTCGTCAGTCAAGGGACTTGGAATCAAGGATTGTACTTACAGATTTTATCGCGATTTGAGATTTACAAAGGACAAGTCCCCTTATAAGACTCACTTAGGAGTTTTCATTTCTCCGGGAGGAAAATGCAGTTGCCACTCAGGGTATTACTTCCACATTGAACCGCCCGATCAGGACTATCTTGGAGGTCACTTAATGTGCTGTGGAGCCTATATGCCGGACTCGAAGCAACTCAAGAGCATCCGTGAAGAGTTTATGCTCAACGGTAAGGAGATGGTAGAGAGCATCACATCTGCAAAAGATTTTTATCTTGAGAGAGAAGACTCTCTCAAGATGATTCCGCGAGGATTTCCGACAGATTCTCCATACAGCGAGTACTTCAAATTGAAGACAGCTCTGCTGTCACGAACTTTTGACAATGACTTCCTTTTCAGTAAAGATCTCCTACCGAGAACTGTTGAACTATTTAAGGAGTGTTATCACTTTAATACTCTGATCAACAGAGCTATTGATTATGCTAATGAAGAGATGTAATAATATGAAACAATACTTAGTATCACTTCTGTTGCTTCTCCCTATTTTGACAAGTTGCAATAAGGAGAAGTTTGTAAAAGGTGTCATCACAGATGCTTCAATGAATACGATAGTCATCATGACCGACGCCGGTAAAACTCTTACATTCAGCACAATAGACGCTACTAAAATAGCCATGAACGGCATTTTGACAGCTGATACCGCCACCGTATTCTATACAGGCTACCGCATCGGGACCAATACAGACAAGTGCACGGTAACTAAAGTGATCGTATTTCCCGGACCACGCGAAGATCAAACAGACAGTGATCAGGCGAATGATGAATCAGAGGGAAATAACACCCCCGGCTGGTAGCTCTTAGAACGGATATCCTATTCCGAAATGGATGGCATATCCCCCCTTCTTCAACCAAAGACTCGGCTCTTGCCACCCGTTGGATGACGGGTCATAAGTTTTTATTCCAAGATCAAGGCGTACCAGCAACATATTAAAATCCAATCTGATACCGGCTCCCCAGTCAAGAGCTGTCGTCTTAAGGCAGTTATTCCAGTAGAACAAACTCAGCGGATCCCGTGCCTGTCCGTCAATCTCACCGCGCGGCAAGTTCCATACATTACCGGCATCCACAAACAATCCGCCCTGCAATTTCCAGAAAATAGGGAAACGGAATTCTATATTCGCCTCAAGGTGCATATCTCCCGTCTGGTTGGCAATCGAGAAAGTTTGATCCAGAGGAGCCATACCCGGACCTACGGAACGTGACTGCCAGCCTCTCATACTGTTTGCGCCTCCGGCGTAAAAAAACTTTTCAAACGGCAAAACGCTCGAATTACCATAAGCATATCCAAATCCGGCAAGCGCTCTTCCCGCTACCGCGAACTGATTGGAACTTCCAAACTTAATTGTAGTAACTGCAGAGATTTCCGTTCTGACATACTGAGAATACGGAATACCCCAAATCAAATGAGAGCCGGACTCATCGGTCGACATAGCCTTATTGAACAGACTCAGCAGGTTACCGGCAAGGTCACTCTGCCATCTCAGATAGAAATAAGAGTGTTTCGGATTGATTGAGGCATCTGTTGTGTAATAAAACATTGTACCGGCCCCGAAGTCAAAGTGGTTTTGATATGCATTTATCAGATAAGGGTCATTCAGCTTCTCATAAAAATCGGGACTCATATTGAAGATGCGCACAACATTCATCTGAAGCGGATAGATCTGATAATGAAAATTTTTGCGCATACTCCAACGGTATCCGTAAGCGGTAGAGATGATATTGCGGGTATATTCGGGTCTGTTCTGATAATTGTAGGTAAAATTGATGTTGGTCTGAGGCAAAGTGGTCTTAAACAGAGACGCCGGCAGGAGTAAAAACTGCGGAAAAGTCAGAGCGGTAGAAATCGCAAATTCAGTGGATCTCGTGGGATCGTTAAACTTAAACTGGAAGTTACCGCTAAATCCTAGAGAGAGCTCTTCACCGCCGTGGAAAATATTTTTGTGACTGTATGAAAGTGAAGGAGTTATCCCGAAAAGACCGGTGGAGTTAAACGAACCTTCAAGGTTGAGTTTAATACCTTGGAGCTTTGACGGCGAGAGCAAAATACGGCAATCCACTTTCGCCGAGTCGCTCTCCTGCAGCTCAACATTTACTGTACTGAAAAGCCTTACCGAAGAGAACCTTTCATAGGTAGTATTGACGTCCTTCTCCCTGTACAAGTTTCCGGGCTCAATAGTGTTCAGATTATTCAAAAACTTCTTACGGACCTTAAATCCACCCTGAGGTATGATCTCCACATCTCCTATATAGTATTGAATATGCGGCTTTGCAGTCGATGCACTCTCGTTTCTGGTATAATCTTCCAGCTTCACGGTCAGATCTGCCATATTCTGCACCCTGGTTGTATCCGCAAAATAGAAGAAAAAATTCTTTGTAAAGCCGTAATAGCCATTATTTTTAAATAGAGTAGCAAGCCTTTCCGATTCATTTTCAAGAGCATCCTGAGAGAGAGCATCTCCCCTGTTGATTGTACAATTGGCTGAATCTTTAGCAATAATCTTAACCAACATCGAATCCCGAACCACATAATTGATATCATGAATGGGATATCGCTTCCCCAGAGTCACATCATACCTGACACGTGCCTTTTTATTGTTCTTATCCGTAACATTGGAAATATCCGAGTTATAATATCCAAGATATTCCAAATGCGAAAGCATCCCCTTCTTGCTGCCGTCTATCAATGTAGAATCAAATATAACAGGCTTGACTCCAAGCTTTTCCACAAATTTATCCCATCCCGTATCGTTGCCGGAACTCCAATTATAGACATATAGAAAAGGATTCCACCTTCCAATGTAATAATCATTAGGTTTTTGTTTAATATACGGGACCAGATCGGAGGAGTTGAAGCTCCCCGAATTGAGGATCACGACCTTATTTTCTGTAAGGCGGTATTCGCCTTCAGGCACCAATTTGGTAGTACTGCATGAGACTACTGCCAAGCAGATTATAAGACCTGTCCATCGTTTCATAATCTGCAAAGTTAGCAAAAAAGAAACTATTATTAATTTCAGTATTCATATATCATGATATTTTTATACTTTTGCACGCCCATTCAATCCGACTCAATCGGATTGACAAATTATTAACAAAGTAACTCACTTGCATTTTAAAAAATGAAGGACAAGTACATCAATTTAATTGAACAGACATTTGAGTTTCCGCAAGACGAATTTAAGGTCGAAGACAACGAATTGCAGTTTCACGATATACCTATTATGGATGTTATCGAACAATACGGGACCCCTCTCAAAATTACATATTTACCCAAGATTTCACAGCAGATCCAAAGGGCAAAAAGGATGTTTAATGTAGCTATGGCAAAAGTGGATTATCAGGGGGATTACCACTATTGTTACTGTACCAAAAGTTCGCATTTTTCTTTTGTAATGGAGGAAGCCCTAAAAAACGATATCCACATTGAGACCTCTTCTGCCTTTGACCTGAATCTGATTGAAGCTCTTTATGAAGAAGGAATCGTCAATAAGGATCTCTATATTGTATGCAACGGCTTCAAGAAGCAGAGTTACATTGAAAACATAGCCAACTTCATCAATACCGGGTGGCACAATATTATACCCGTACTCGACAACATGAATGAGTTTGATGATCTTGATGAACATGTAGAAAAGTCCACCCGCATAGGTATAAGAATAGCATCCGAAGAAGAGCCGAAGTTTGAGTTCTATACCAGTCGCCTCGGCATACGTTACAGCGACATACTTCCATTTTATCTCAACAAGATTAAGGATAACAACAAGTTCAGTCTCAAGATGCTGCACTTCTTCATAAACACCGGTATAAGAGACAATGCCTATTACTGGAATGAGCTTTCAAAGTGCGTTTCTGTTTACTGTGACCTGAAGCAGATCTGCCCTGAACTCGACTCCCTCAATATCGGCGGCGGTTTCCCTATTAAAAACACTTTGGCTCAAACATTTGAATACGAATATATGGCCGAAGAGATTGTGGCTCAAATTAAAAGTATTTGCGACTCCAGAGGAGTACGCGAGCCCAACATTTTCACGGAGTTCGGCAGCTTTACCGTAGGGGAAAGCGGAGCTACAATCTTTCAGATATTGGATGTAAAGCAGCAGAATGACAGAGAAAGATGGTATATGGTGGACAGTTCCTTCATGACCACACTTCCAGATACCTGGGGCATTAAACAGAGATTCATACTGTTGCCTATCAACAAGTGGGACTGTCAGTATCAACGCGTATTCTTAGGCGGTCTGACTTGTGACAGCCAGGACTATTACAACGCTGAAGCTCACTCAAATGCAATCTTTCTTCCTACCATACAAAGCCGTGAGGACCCTCTTTACATAGGTTTTTTCCATACTGGAGCCTATCAGGAGTCAATCGCAGGTTATGGTGGGATACAGCACTGCCTTCAACCTGCACCAAAGCATGTTATCATAGACCTTGACGAGAATGGCGAATACACTACAAAACTCTTCAGTAAAGAGCAGACTTATAAGTCTATGTTAAAAATCTTGGGTTATTAGTCCAATACCTTCAGAGCATGCTATCCAAAAGTGAAATAAAATTGATTTGCTCACTCTCTCAAAAGAAGTTCAGAGATGAGGAGGGACTTTTTGTTGCTGAAGGGGAAAAATTAGTCGAAGAAGCTGTCAAATCCGATTTTGAAATTGTAAAGATTTACAGATCAGATGAAATAGGAGAAGAAGCCATGTCAAGGATCACTTTACTCAACTCGCCTTCCCCAATTCTGGCACTTCTGAAGAAGCCGGATACGCCCAAAAATTCCGAAATCAACCGATTGGTTGCCCCAAAAATGCTTGCAATCGGACTTGACGGCATCAGAGATCCCGGCAATGCAGGTACGATTATACGAATTGCCGACTGGTTTGGGATTGATTCTATCTTCGCAAGTGAAGATACAGTTGATATTTTCAATCCAAAAGTGGTACAGTCAACTATGGGAGCCATCTTCCGTATCAAATTTATTTATTGCGACTTGCAAAATATTGCCCGAACTTTTGTCTCACATAAGATGCCGATATACGGTACATTTCTTGAAGGTGAGGTGATCTATGATACGGAGTTGCTCTCTTACGGACTGATCATTATGGGTTCTGAATCCAACGGCATCTCTAAAGAGATAAAGCCTTTGGTCACCCAAAAGCTTTTTATCCCTCCTACTTCTAACGGCAAGCCTACAAGCGAATCACTGAATGTTGCTGCGGCAACCGCAATTGTCTGTTCCGAATTTCGCCGCCAAGGGCGCAAATCTTAGCGAAAGGAGCAACTCCTAACGGTTGGAGTACATTTTCTCGTAATACTTTTCATATTCACCTGAAGTCACATTGTCCAACCACTCCTGATTGTCAAGGTACCATCTTACGGTCTGCTCAATTCCCTCCTCAAACTGAAGAGACGGTTTCCATCCCAATTCATTTTTAAGTTTGGAAGAGTCTATCGCATAGCGCAAATCATGTCCGGCTCTGTCCGTAACGTGAGTAATCAGATGGTCGGAAGTCCCTACAGGACGGCCGAGCAGGCGGTCAGTCACTTTTATAAGTACTTTTATCAAGTCAATATTCTTCCACTCGTTGAAACCACCTATATTATATGTATCCGCCACTTTTCCCTTATGGAAAATAAGATCTATTGCCCTTGCATGGTCCACAACGTACAGCCAGTCGCGTACATTCTCACCTTTTCCATATACAGGTAGCGGTTTATTGTGTCGTATATTATTGATAAACAGCGGAATCAGCTTTTCAGGAAACTGGTATGGGCCATAATTGTTAGAACAGTTGGTAATAACGACAGGCAATCCGAATGTGTCATGAAACGAGCGTACAAAGTGGTCTGAAGAGGCTTTTGAGGCTGAATATGGAGAGTGCGGCTCATACTTGTTCTCTTCAGTGAAGAGCTTTCCGTCAAATCCAAGGCTTCCATAGACCTCATCGGTAGAAATATGATAAAACTTCTTCCCTTGATAATCACCATCCCAATATTCACGCGCAGCCTGTAAAAGGGAGAGTGTTCCAAGCACATTAGTCTGAGCAAAGGTAAAAGGATCCTTGATACTCCTGTCCACGTGGCTCTCAGCAGCAAGGTGAAGAACTCCGGTTATATCATACTTTTTAAAGATCTCCCTAACCTTTTCAAAATCGCAAATATCTCCCTTGATAAAAGTATAATTCGGACAATTCTCGATATCTTTGAGATTGGCAAGATTGCCCGCATAGGTTAGCTTATCAAGATTAATAATGTGATAATCAGGGTACTTGTTTACAAACAACCTGACAACATGTGAACCGATAAAACCGGCCCCACCGGTGATTAATATGTTACGCATAATTTTATTTTTTGAGTGACCTATACAAAGATAATGCAATTTTTAATAACTTTCTGCAACTTTTTAGGGATTGACACAGTCTAAATGACAAAGAAAACAATTAATTAACAATTTATTTAAAAATTATTATGGATGGTAGTATGGTTCCTATTGCAATATGTGTGATATTGCCTGTTCTTATTATTATTACTGTGTATCTGTTTAACTATCTTGGCAAAAGATCAAGACTGAAGACTATTGAAAAAGCTATGGATAAAGGGATTGAGTTGTCTCCTGACATTTTAAATGAAGCTAAGGAGCCCAAAAAGAAAAACCCTAATAATCCAATGTCAAAATTTACAATTTCAATGATCTTGATTGGTTTGGGTATAGCCCTTTTCATCATGCTCTACCTGCTGGTAAGCAATGGTGGAGAAAAGGCGGAATTTGCTTTGGGTGTTGCATCTATCGGACTTATCCCGTTTTTGATAGGTGTCGGCATTCTCATCTCATTCTTTGTGGAGAGAAGGTACAACGAGATAGATAAAAAATACAATAATAAGTCAATTGAATAGGATAGAATTTGGAGACTTCGTCAAGCAGCAGCAGGAACCTCTCAGGAGATTCCTGCTCAACTTGTCGGGAGGTAATGCCAACTTGAGTGACGATATCGCTCAGGATACTTTCATAAAGGCATACACCTCTCTAAGTTCCTTCATGGGACGATCCAAAATGTCCACATGGCTCTTTAAAATAGCTTATAACTGTTTTTATGATGCTGTTCGCAAAACAGCCCTCGAAAGGCAGCGCAGCGACATTCCTGTCGAAGAGCTCAAAGTCATCCGAGACGAAAGCGCTCAGGAGAGTCGTTTCAACAATCAGGAGCTGTACAGAGCTCTATCACAACTTAAACAGGAAGAAAAAGCTATTATTCTTCTGTTTTATATGGAAGATAAAAGCATAAAAGAAATCTCTACAATTACCGGAATGAATCCAAGTACTGTAAGATCCCATATTTCACGAGGAAAATCACATTTAAAACAATACTTACTGACAAATGAGGAAAGATAAACAAGTTGATCAATTTCTGAAAGCGCATAAGCAACAGATTGACGGAGAGGAGTTTAACCGCAAGACGATTGAACGGCTCAATTATTATCACCCTATTGAGGCTAAAAAGAAAAGAGGTACAAAATGGATTGTAAACCTCTTCGCTTTTATCTGTATTGCTATTTTTGTGCTCTCGGGAGGAGCAAAAACGATCTTTGATGCTGCGATGGTTGTCTTTTCAGACCCCCGGACAATTCACTCAATTGCCAATTATGCATCTATTTTTGCCATGCTCGCTCTAATCACCGGTGGGATAATCTATATAGAAGAAATGGCCAAATAGCTTATTTTAAATTCTTTATATAATCAACAATAATCTGGAGTACCTCAGGAGAAACAGTCTCTTCGATAACCGCATATTCTCTTGTTGAACCTGTCTGACAGTGCTGAAACAGATGATTCAAATCTTTCATTTCACGAATTGTCATATTTGTTTTGCCGTGTTCTTCCGCTATTTTGCGATAAGCAGAGAGGTTCTGAAAGGAAGCCACCTGTACATCTTTATTACCATTTAGAAGCAGTGCCGGGCAGTTTACCTTCACAATATTATCGGTAGGGTCAAATCTCAAGAAGTAATACATCCACGGCTCACAGATCTGCTTTACTACCTCAGCAGCCATTTGATCCGGAACTTCCGACTTCTTCAATATAGCCCTTACATCAGTTGTCAAGGCATCATTCAACTCTGAACTCTCAATTATCTTTTCAAAAATTTCATCATAAAAGCCATAAGCCGTCTCAGCCTGTTCCTTAGTCAAACCGGACTCCATAAGCATGAGAGTTTGCTGCACTCTAAGTAATTTTGCCCCCTTGACGGCAGGACCTGCCAGTGAGATCAAAAAGCCCACATCGTTTCTGCGCGCGGCTACCATATAATTGATAATGCCTCCTTCGCTGTGCCCTATCAGGCCAATTTTTGAATGAT
The DNA here is from genome assembly GCA_028691975.1 of Bacteroidales bacterium. GTDB lineage: Bacteria > Bacteroidota > Bacteroidia > Bacteroidales > UBA932 > Cacconaster. The sequence continues at coordinate 9,977 of JAQUYF010000021.1, forward strand.
CAATATCGGGATCAGCTTTCAAATATTCAAAAGCCGCCTCTGCATCATAGGAGAGGTCAAGTGATGTAGATCCCTTTTTACCTTTTTCCGACTCACCTGCTCCACGGTCATCATATCTGAGTACGGCGATACCATTGCGAGTCAGATAGTCGGCAATCACTTCAAATGGCTTGTGATCAAGTAACTCTTCATTTCTGTCCTGAGTACCGCTTCCACTTATAAGTACCACTGCGGGAAACGGACCATTCCCCTGAGGTGTTGTCAGTGTGCCGGCAAGGGTAATTCCTTCCCGGGTATTTTTGAATTTCACCTCATCTTCATGATAAGGCACAGGTCTGACGACCTGCTGGCTCCTCGTAAACTTCATCCTCTCACCCTTTGCAAGATTAAGATCGAAAGTGATGCCCTTTTGTGAAAACTTACCCATAAAACTGTTAATAACCAACTGTCCGGAATATTCCGCATTCATCTGAGTAATCGAAATTGTCAGATTCATTCCGTCAAAAGAGACAGAACTGACCGGAAGGTTGAAAACAGCCTGCTGTGGTACATCTAAAGTAGCTTTATATTCCCCACCACTCTTCGTAATATCGAAACAGAGTTCAAGTTGTGAAGTGCCTGCCGCGATATTACCTTTCCAATATCCTGTAATATCCTGTGCCGACGCAACTGTAGCGACAAACAACAGTGCCACCGACATAATTTTCTTTAGAGATGTCATAATTAATTATCTATTTATTTGAAATGTCCATGCGCATATAATCACGCGCAGCAACTTTAATATGCAAAGATTGTTCCTTCATAGTAAGCCCCATATAGTCAAAGGCATACTGAGGGATAAAGACGTCAACCACCACAGGCTCATATGCAAAATTGGCCACAATTACCATTGCTGCCCCATCATAACTTCGCATAAATGCAAATTGCTTCTCGGCATTGAAATGATCCGAAGTCGGATTGACATACATCAGGTCAAAAGTCATCCCCCTGGAAAACATTGAGTCTGCCGTAGCTATACGGAGCAATCTGCAATACTCCTTATAGACCACAATTTCATCCACTTTCAACTTGCCTTCAAGCCACCTCTTGATGGAAGGGACGCTGCAATAGTCATATATTGAGGTCCGTCCGTCCAATTGGCTGAAGCCCTCCTTTTCCATACCTCTCTCTCCGAACTCCTGTCCAAAGTAGAGCATGAAAAGCGAAGTGTTGAACAAAAGAGAGACTGCCAGCAGAGGAAAGGCAGCCTTACCGCTCCCCGCAAAGTAGTCTGAAGCTACACGCTGTTCATCGTGATTTTCCAAAAAATTAAGCATTTTAGGCTGTAAATCACCTAAGAACTGCCATTCGTGAGAAAGGTCAGATGCCGGTTTAGAGCCGTTGGATACAGCTCTGAGAGCATCGTAAAAGCCGGACTTATCATACAGATAGTCAAACTTTCCTATCTCGGAGTATTTTCTGTAATTATCTTTGTTATATACCTCTGCAATGAAATAGGTATTGGGGAAAAATCTCTTTAGCTCATCGAAAGCCCATCCGAAAAACTCGGCCGGTACCAACTCTACCATATCACATCTGAAGCCGTCAACACCCTTGCTCGCCCAGAAGAAGAGTACATCCAACATCTTTTTCCATGTACTGTGATTATTATAGTTGAGTTTAACCGTGTCATACCAATCATTCTGTGACGGAGTCGTGGTATAGCAGTCATTGCCCGTCACCTTCGCCGGAATCTCCACATAATTGCTGTGAAGGGCTGCAGGCAAAGAGAGCGGAGCGTCCAAATAGTAGAAATTATCTTTTGTGTAATATGAGGTATATTCCCTGTAAACGTGATTTGGAACAAAATCAATAATCACATCCAGCTCAGCCTTGTGACAACGCTTCACCATAGCCTCAAACTCCCCCATTCTGTTGTCTATATTTACGGCTAAAGCCGGATCTACATCAAAATAGTTACGTATTGCATACGGAGAACCTGCCTCTCCTTTCACCAACGAAGCATTGCAGGGAGGGATAGTTTTAAACTTTGTCTTAGTCGCATGAGCAATTACACCGGTGAACCAGATTGCAGAAAGAGAGAGTTTTTTAAACCTCTTCAACATATCGTCCGATATGTCATTAAACTTACCGCTGCCATTTCTATCGTAAGAGCCTCCGGCAATGCAGTCACGCTTGCCGAATGCCCTTAACAGCAGTTGGTATATGATCTTCTTCCCTACCAATTCAATATTTTATGGAAATCATATTCCTCCGGATTGGCAAGATATTTCTTGGCAGCTTCATAATCCGCAGGAGTAATATAGTGAACAAGGTGTTTATAGATGCCTTGAGCCAAATCACCCTCGATATCAACCATGCGAGGTAAAATTTTACCTGTGTCGGGGTCCTGAAAATCTTTAAGATACAATGGTCTGATACGGCCGATAGTATCGACATATACCATACATCCGGTCTCACCCCTTGAGAACAGCTCATAGACACCGAACCCTAACTGAGAACAGTACTGCAAATCGTATGCAATAGGAGCCTGACATCTGATATCATAACCTATCTCGATAGGGCGAGTCTTAATCTTAATTCCCAGCTCATTGAACTTAATCTCAAGCATATCATTAAACATCTGAGCCTTAGATACTTTACCAAGTTCAGGGTGTCCATGTTCATCGTACGTAAACCTGACACCCGTAGAAGTCAACTCTTCATCCGTCAACAGATGGAAAACGCCCTCTGAGAGCATTATTCCACCGTAAGGAATACCCATCAGTTTTCTCTTGATGATAGAAGATATCGAAAGCTTTATAATCTTATCGATAGAGATCTTCGTTTTGTTGAACATTTCGGGGATAATTATCATAGGATAGTGACATGAAGCACCGATACCTAAGGCAAGATGACCGGCACTGCGCCCCATTGCCGATACAATGAACCAGTTGCCTGACGTACGTGCATCCTCATATACGGTAGTAGCTATACGGGTACCCTCAGCTTTTGCCGAGTTAAATCCGAAAGTAGGAGTATTCAATGGAAGAGGAAGGTCATTGTCAATAGTTTTCGGGACATGTATATTCTTGATATGATAATTCTTTTTTGTTAAAAATTGGGCTATTTTATTGGCAGTAGAGGCAGTATCGTCACCACCGACTGTCACCAGCAGTTTAATATTGTTGTCTTCAAACAATTTAAGATTAAAATTCTTGGCATAATCCTCTTCTGTCGGTTTATAACGGCTCATCATAAGATAGGAACCTCCCCTGTTGAATATGGAATCAGCTATAACAAAATCAAGCTCTACAAAAGAAGGATTTGGGGTAAACAGACCTTTATATCCGCCATGCAAACCGAGCACTCTATAGCCCTGGGCAATAAATGCTTTCGTAATACTTCCAACAACTGTGTTCATTCCGGGAGCAGGACCGCCACCCGTTAAAATAATAATAGACTCTTTCATATTTTCTTTCATAATAGTTTACCGTTTTTACCGGCGCAAAGGTAGTTAGTTTTAAATAAAGTGGATACAATTATGTACGGTTTTAACAATTAACTTCTCTCGATTTTAACTAATGAGATATTAATCGTATATTTGTAGGTTGGATTTGATATGGCTAAGATTACAAAAATAGAGGCTGAGGCACGTGTTGCAGCACTGAAGAGTGAGCTTAACACTCACAATTATAACTATTATGTCCTGAACAATCCGTCCATTTCGGACTTTGAGTTTGACATAATGATGCAGGAATTGCAGACTCTCGAGAAGATGTTTCCGGAACTGGCTACTGCCGATTCTCCCACTCAAAAGGTGGGCAGCGATCTGGAGAAGGATGATACCGAATTTGTACAGGTTGCACACAAATACCCGATGCTCTCCCTTGGTAATACATACAGCAAAGGTGAGTTGGTTGATTTCGAGCAAAGAATTGAGAAAGTAGTCTCATCGGCTCACACATTCTCTTGCGAATTGAAGTTTGACGGAACGGCAATCTGTCTCACTTATCGACATGGTACTCTTCTCAGGGCACTTACTCGCGGAGATGGATCCAAAGGAGACGATGTCACTCGCAATGTGCTAAATATCAAATCTATACCCACCACTCTCAAAGGTCAAAATATTCCTGAAGAGTTCGAAATAAGAGGGGAGATATTTATGCCGTATAAAGACTTTGACAGGCTGAATGCAGAGCGCGAAGAGGATGAACAACCCCCTTTCGCCAATCCTAGAAATGCCGCGTCAGGTTCTCTTAAACTACTCAATTCCAACCAGATGAGAGAAAGAGGCTTAGACTGTGTCCTATATCATATATTGGGAGAGAGACTTCCGTTCAAAACTCACCTTGAAGCTATTGAGACAGCCCACAGTTGGGGACTGCCCGTTTCCCAATACAGTAAAAAGGCCGATTCGATTGAAGAGGCCGTTCAGTATATCGACTATTGGGAGACTCAGCGTAAGTTCCTGCCATTCGCAACGGATGGAATCGTCATAAAGGTGAATGAGTTAGACATTCAAAGACAGCTCGGCTTTACAGCCAAATCGCCGAGGTGGGCCACTGCTTATAAATTTAAGCCGGAACAGGCTCTTACTCCCCTACTCTCCATTGATTATCAAGTCGGCAGAACCGGAGCCATAACTCCTGTTGCAAATCTTTCACCGGTCCAGCTTTCAGGCACGGTAGTCAAGCGTGCCTCACTGCACAACAAGGATCAGATGGACCTCCTGGATATCCACATAGGAGACTTTGTCTATGTTGAGAAAGGAGGCGAGATTATTCCTAAAATTACCGGAGTTGAATTGAGCAAGCGACCTGCAAACGCTACTGTACCACATTTTCCGGAGGTATGTCCTGACTGCGGAGCAACTCTTGTACGCGACGAAGATCAGGCAAAACACTTCTGCCCGAACAGTGACAACTGCCCTACTCAGATTAAGTCTAAATTTATCCACTTCATTTCCCGAAAAGCGATGGACATTTTAGCGGGAGATGCAACAATAGACGCCCTATACAGCAAAGGATATATCAGGGAACTACCCGATCTGTACAGAATTACTCCACAGATGCTACTCACACTTGACGGATGGCAGCAAAAGTCTGCAGACAATTTTCTGGAAAGCATCAACAAGTCGAAAAGCGTACCTTATGAGAGGGTTCTATATGCAATAGGAATTCGCCACATAGGTGAGACAAATGCAAAGCTACTGGCGGACCATTTCAAGAGTATAGAGGCACTGATGTCCGCTCCCCGTGAAGAATTGCTTCAAGTGGACGAGATTGGAGATATAATGGCCGACTCCCTGATATCTTACTTTGAACGTGAGAAAAACAGAAATATAATAGAGCAGCTTAAAAACTTCGGGCTGCACTTCGAGGTAGATGAGAATGACGGACAACACTTGTCTGAGCGACTTGCAGGGGCGACCATAGTCATTTCGGGCAACTTTTCCATCTCAAGAGATGAGATGAAGAGATTAATAGCCGCTCACGGCGGAAAAAATGCAGGATCCGTAAGTGGAAACACCACTTACCTGCTTGCAGGAGACAAGAGCGGTCCGGAAAAGATGAAGAAGGCTGAGAGATTGGGGACAAAAGTAATCAGTGAAGATGAATTTTATAAGATAATCAACGATTAACATGGATAATGAGTTAAAAGTAGGAATGGAATATGCGGTAGAACATATCGTACGTGAAAATGAGACGGCACTTGCCTATGATTCCGGGGCACAGGAGGTTTTTGCTACACCCGCCCTTGTATCTATCATGGAGTGTGCCGCATTTACGATGGCTAAGAAGATGGGAATCGATACTGTGGGAACAATTGTCAATATTGTACATAAGAAGGCTTGTAAAGTTGGGACAAAAATCCGTTCCGTAGCGACCCTGACCGCTGTTGACGGAAAGAAGCTGACGTACCGCGTAGCTGTTTACGATCAGGCCGGAACAGTACTTGGCGAGGGGACTCACGGCAGATATATTATAGATCCTGATAAGTTCATGAGCAATTTGTAATAACCACCGATGAGTAAGATACTTGATAAGCCCAAACGTACTGTAAAAATGGTGTCGGACTTCCTCAGTGAAGGAGTCTGGAAGTTGGATTTTACTGAGTTGAGCAAACTCAGGGCCCGTCTTGTCAAGCACTTAAAGGTTATTTTAGTTACTCTGAAAGGCTTTTCCAAACAAAAAATAGGTAGAGAAGCGGTTGCCTTGAGCTACTTCGGAATGATGGCTGCAGTGCCGATGGTTGCAGTGGTTCTGTTCGTCTCTAACGGCTTCGGACTTGAGCAAGTCCTTTCGGAAATGCTTTTCAAATCCTTCCCAACGAGTACGCAACTGATCAATGCCATACTTAGATTTGCCAACAATATCTTGGCCTCTTTGGATAAAGGCTTGTTTGGATGGATCAGTTTTGGGACATTTATATGGTTGATTATCTGGCTGATGCTAAATATTGAACTCGCTTTTAACAGGATCTGGCATGTACAGAAGTCCAGAAACCTGATGAAGAGGATTGCAGTCTATTTTACAATCATGTTTTTATCGCCGTTCCTGTTACTTATGTTTCTCTACGGCTGGGCATATTACGGTCAGTTCCTGAATATCGTCAAAAGCACGCTCCCGATCTTCAACTTTTTAACAGGCTTTTTGTTCTGGGTTATATTTTACGGATTGGCGGTAGTGATTTTTTCGGCACTTTATAAGTTCATTCCTCATGCTAAAGTGGAATACAGTGCTGCCATCAAAGCGTCTGTGGTATCAGGCCTCGCCTTTGTAGTTGTTCAATACCTGTATCTGGAGACTCAGATGATGGTTACCAAATTGAATGCGGTGTACGGTGTCATTGCGGCTCTTCCGCTATTCATGATATGGATGACAACCTGCTGGAACATTATTCTGATCGGATCGGAACTCTCATTCGGATTTCAGCATGTGGATGATTTTGATTTTACAACAAATGATATAAAGAAATAACTTTATGTTTACTGAAGAAGATTATAGCCTTATCAATAAAGAATTTGAAAGCCTGAAACTTGCAAGTATCAAGAGATGCTCCAATCAGGAGGAATATGATCTGATTGTAAAGGCTTTTGATTTTGCAAATGATGCTCACAAAAATATAAGACGACGCTCAGGCGCGCCGTATATTCTGCACCCCATAGCGGTAGCAAAAATTGTAGCTCTTGAGATAGGATTGGGGTACAAATCCATCTGTGCCGCACTGCTTCATGATGTGGTTGAAGACACTGAATATACGCTGGATGATATAGAACGCCATTTTGGAAAGGATATCGCAGTCCTGGTGGACGGCCTCACAAAGATAAAATTCGCTTTAGACAATGAGAACAATGCCAAAAAGGAGAATCCCGACGGGACCCTTGACGATACAGCTGTCAAGAGCACTCAGGCAGAGAATTTCAAGAAGATACTGCTCACTTTAAATGACGACTTCCGCATAGTGCTCATTAAATTGGCCGACAGGCTACACAATATGAGGACTATCCAGTATATGCCGGAGTACAAGAGAGAGAAAATATTGAGCGAGACAATGATTGTCTTTATTCCTCTTGCATACAGGCTGGGACTCTACCAGATAAAGACAGAGATGGAAAACATCTGGCTGCAATATAAAGAGCCTGAAGTATATGAAAATTTAGAAAACAAGCTGAACGAGATACAGAGGGAGCGAAAAAAGGCCATCGATCAATTTAAAGAACCGATAGCCGAAGCCCTCAAAAATGCCGGATTTAACTTTACCATAATTGACAGGGTCAAATCTCCTTACTCTGTTTGGAAGAAAATGACCGTCAAAGGAATAAACTTTGAGGAAATCTATGATATCTATGCTGTCAGGATTATATTCGAAGCAAAAAGCGGCACTACCGATGTAGAGCAGGTTGCGCAGATTGTTACACTAATTAAAGGGATGTACATACCTAAGACGGTTAGAAACAGGGACTGGCTCGGCCCCAACCACAAAAAAAACGGGTATGAGGCATACCATGTTACACTAATGAGTAAAGCGGGATTTTGGGTTGAAGTTCAGGTCAGAAGTGAAAGAATGGATGCTATTGCAGAAAGGGGTATCGCAGCCCACTGCCTGTACAAAGACCCTACTGCCGGTGAGGGAGAAGAACAGCTGGAAAAAATGCTGAGTCAGGTCAGATCCATTTTGGAAAGTCCGGATACGGACGCGCTCCAATTTTTGGACGACGTCCATAAAGAACTTGTCTCTTCCGAGATATATGTCTTCACTCCAAAAGGTGTACCTGTGACACTCCCAAAAGGCTCGACAGCTCTGGACTTCGCCTATTTCATACACTCCCATATCGGAAATACCGCCATTGCGGCAAAAGTCAATCAGAAGCTGCTTCCACTATCAACCGTATTAACCAGTGGAGATCAGGTGGAAATAATCACTGCGGACAACGCCAATCCCAATCGTAGCTGGCTTGATTTCCTCCAAACAGGCAGAGCCAAAAGCATGCTGATAAGCGCACTGAAAGATCAGACTCGTGACAATATTAAGGAAGGAATGGAAATCCTTAAAAAGAAGTTAAATGAGCAGAAAGTATCCGTGCAGAGCCGAGTTATCATGAAACTCCTTGATTATTACAAGATTGAGGGTGGAAAAGACGAAATGTACAAAAAGATAGGAATGGGTATCATTGACTTGAGCGACCTTGAAAGGGCTCTCAAAACCAATGCTGAACGGCGCAGAGTGCAGATGTGGGGTGTAAAGCTGCTCAATCCTGTGATCAACCTCGGTAAAATAGATAAAAAGGCGGCATACGAACTGAAGGAAAATGTGGAAGAAGGGACCATCTCTTTCAATACGGCAGAGTGCTGCTCTCCTATTCCGGGGGATCAGGTAGTGGCCTTCAAGGATGATGACGGGCATATCACAATTCACAAGAAAAGTTGTCCCGTCGCTAATGATCTCGCTGCAAAACAAGGTTACCGCATTATCTCCGCCAAATGGAGCAAGCACTTCATAATGTCCTTTCTGGCACGAATTTCTCTTAACGGAATTGATCGTATGGGTGTCATCAACGAACTGACCAAGGTCATATCCTTAGTGCTCGGCGTGAATATCAGAAAGATTATGATTGAGAGCCATGACGGAATATTTGAAGGTTATATTGACCTGTATGTCCACAATATTGACGACCTTAACAAACTTATCAAGTCTTTAAGCGAAATTAAGGGAGTCGAGAGTGTTAAACGTGTAGAATTAAATACAAAATGAGACGCACAATTACTACCGCTATAATTATTATCGGCTTTTTGACTTGCTGCATTCTTTCAAAGTCATGTGCCAATACCACTACTCCCCCAAGTGGCGGGCCAAAAGATACATTGCCACCCATATTGCTGAAGATAACTCCTGACAATAATACTACAAATTTCCCGATAATCGATGGTAAGATACTGATGCTGTATGATGAATATACCGTGATTAAAACAGCCACAGACATTTATCTTTCACCTCCTCAGAAAAAGAGACCGACTGCCAAGGTAAAAGGGAAAAACATAGTTGTTACATTTAACGACACACTACCTTCTGACCGTACATTTACACTGGATTTCGGTCAGGCTCTGGCAGACAACAATGAAGGTAACCTTGCACCTCGGTTAGTCTATTCTTTTTCGACGGGCAGTGAGATAGACTCGATGTATATCACAGGCAAGATTGTTGACTGCAAGACATTGAAGCCCGTTAAAAATGTGCTTGTGGCACTCTATTCTGACCTGAGCGACTCTGCTGTATTCAAAAGATATCCGGATGCCGCCTCCAAAACCGACGAATGGGGCTTTTTCGTACTGAGAAATATTAAAGCCATACCTTACAATATGTTTGCATACAGTGACGAAAATACTGACAGCAAATATGACCCAGGAGAAGAATCCATTGCATTTCTGGATTCTACCATAACTCCTGTCAATGTAGTCAGAGATTCCATATATGAACTCGGCTATTTTAACATGAAAGATACTCTCAAATGTCAGAGTCGGGAGGCAACTTATACATTATTGATGTTTAAAGAGTTGCAAAGCAGACAATTTATAAAGAACAGCGGAAGGATTAGTGAGAAAATGGGCTTTTTGACATTCAATGCAGCAGACGCGCAAGTCCGTTCCATTGATATTTTCGGAATCGACTCTTCAAGTCTGATTATTCAGTACACCCCGACTCATGACAGCTTAAACTTCTGGATCAATACTCCGTATAAGTTGGAAGACAGCCTGCTGGTGACAGTCGATTATAAGAAGACCGACTCACTTGGCAATCTCAGTTATGCAAAAGAAGATATTGCAATGGCTCTACCTCCTGTCGTAATATCAGGCATGAAGAAAAAGGCTAATAGTAATGTACAAGCGGACACGGCATTTAAGCTTACGATCAAAGTTTCAAATGAAAATGTGGAGCAGGATGGTATGTTGATTGCATTTGACTCCCCCATCATTGACAGAATGGCTGATTCTCTAATCACCTTTACTGAAACCAATCCTAAAAATCAGACAAAGAAAAAGAATTTCATACTCAAAAAGGATACTACAGAAGTAAGAAATATGCTCTTCTTCCCTGCCGATAAACTTTTGCCCGGGTATGATTATAATGTAATTATCCCAAAAGGGATGTTTACCAATCTGAACAATCTCCCGAACCTTGAAGCAAAGGCCAATTTTGCCGTTCCCAAATCCGACAAATTGAGCTCCATCTCTCTCAACCTTTCCAACGTAGATGCCAGATATATTGTAGAATTGATAGATGACAAGATGTCAAGCGTCTACCGTACCTATCACGTTGAAAGGGACACAACCCTTCTGTTCCCTTATCTGAAAGAGGGGAAATATGCTGTCAGAGTCACGGAAGATCGCAACAAAAATAGAGTATTCGATACCGGCAATCTGCTTCTAAAGCGTCAACCGGAACGGGTTTTACTCTTTTATCTAACTGATGAACAATACATTATCGAGCTTCCTGAGATGATAGATCTGGTACAGGATATCGATATCAAACAGATGTTTAAATGAGAAAAATACTGATACTGCTGTTCGCACTGTTTTTGTCTGCGAATCTCTTTGCCCAGGATGACAACTTGATAGCACCTCTGAATGATGATTTCAAGGATATCGATACCGTAAAGGTCGGACAAAAATTTCACAATATCCACATGATTGGTGTCAAGTACGGCTATACACTTGCAACCGTATCATCATCTCCCTCATTACATGAGAGTTACATACAGGCACCATACAATTTTTCTCTGCTGTATACCTGCTACCATGCCATGTGGGATTATATGCCTTATTTTGGAATTCAGACAGGTATAAAATATGGCGAAGAGGGCTACTCTTCTGATCTTGACGGCTACGGAGAAAGGTACAAAAAAGTTGAAATACCGCTTATTGCGCAGTTTAAGATTGATTTTTCAAGGTTCAGAATACTTGCCAATCTCGGCACATATTACGGTTACAGACTTTCTACCGATAAGGAAGGAGGCTTTGATCGCTACGATATACGCAACGACTATGGGATAATCGGAGGGGCAGGCTTTGCAGTTATTTTTGAGCCTTTGGAGTTTCAGATTGAGGCAAACTATCAATACTCTCTTTGCAGTGTTTATCACACAAACAAGATGAGTGATATGTATTGGCTCATCGCATATCCCCGCAATATTTTGATTAGTTTCGGAGTTTTCATTCATTTGTAAGATGAGAAAAATATCTTTTAAAATAGCCGACCGTCTATCGATTGGAGGCGATGCCCCCATTATTGTTCAAACTATGTGCAATACCGCTACTCAGGATGTGGAAGCTTCTCTCAAACAGTGTCGTGACATGTACAGTGCCGGTGCCGGAATGATTCGTCTGACCACCCAGGGTATTCGAGAGGTAGAAGCACTGTCGGTAATCAAGGCTCGGTTACACGCAGAGGGAATTACGGTACCACTTGTGGCTGATGTACACTTCTCTGCAGATGTGGCACTTGCTGCCGCTGCAGTGGCGGACAAGGTGCGTATTAACCCCGGTAATTTTGCTCCCGTACATGATGATGCATGCGCAAAATTTATACAGTTGCTTTCAGTCTGCCGCAGCCACGGCACAGCTCTGCGTATCGGTCTTAACCACGGGTCATTAGGGGAAAGGATTACTTCACTGTACGGAGATTCTCCCCTCGCAATGAAGGAAGCTGTGATGGAGTGGCTCCTAATGTGCATAGAACACGACTTCTACAATGTCGTAGTTTCACTCAAATCAAGTAACACACGAGTCATGGTAGATGCCTACCGTCTGCTCTATAAGGCAATGGAAGAGATGGGAATCATCTTTCCTATACACCTTGGCGTAACAGAGGCAGGCAATGCCGACCAGGGACGTATAAAATCTGCCGTCGGTATCGGCACCCTTCTCAGTGAAGGTATCGGAGATACGATTCGTGTCTCTCTTACGGAGAACCCCGTCAATGAAATTGCAGCCGGCGAGTGTATACTGACAACTCTTGGCCTGAATGGTTCACGACGCCCGACAATCCACTCAAATAAATTGTCTGCCGACTCGTGGAATGACCTCATTATCAAGGCTTCAACCCTCTACGGACCTGCACTTTTAGACCACAGAATTGACGATATTGACTTTTCTGGCTCTACAATTGCAGGTGAGGCTATATCATTAGATAAGTTGCAGTCTTTCAAGGACATGCTTCTTCAGGCTACACGCCGCAAATTTACATCGCCGGAATATATTGCATGCCCCGGTTGCGGCCGCACACTATACAATCTTGAGGAGACCTTCAACGAAGTAAAACGCCGTACGTCACATCTTGCAGGCATCAAGATTGCCGTCATGGGCTGTATTGTAAACGGTCCCGGCGAAATGGCTGACGCCGATTACGGCTATGTCGGTGAAGGCCGCGGCAAAGTCACCCTCTACAAAGGCAAGACACCCGTCATCCGTTCCGTTCCACAGGAGCGGGCCATCGACCTTCTCCTCGATCTTATAGAAAAGGATAAAACAGTGTAACAGACAAATAGCCGGGTTACATACTGCGTATGAAAAGCTCCCAAAGCGGTGCTTTGAGTTCTTTCCAGCGGTTCATGGCCATTGTAGCAAAGTTTCTGGTGTATTCATTCAGAAGTTTGGATGCCTCATCGTGCTTGCCTTCGGCAATCAGAGCGGCAGCCTGAGCTTCGACGGCAGCATTATCTTCCATCATTTTCTTCTCAAACATTGCCTGCTCAGGTTCAATAATCTTGCGAGACTTTTCCCAATTGATCGTAGCGATACGGTTGGTCTCACGGAATGCCCATATAGCTGCATCCTCACGATAACGGTGCTGGCCGCAAATAGCAAAACTTGCAGGAAGAGATGTCTCACCGGCATAGATCGGGATACGCGGACTCTGTGCCGGATTGTCGAAAGCGAAATAGCTTACGCCTCCAATTTCATCAGGCATCCAGTTGCGAAGCCGGGTAATATGTGAATAAGAACATTGAATAACTGCGATAGTACGCCACCTCTCAACAACTCCCGGCTTAACCGCATTGAGCATATTCATCAGGTCGCGCGGCATGAAGTTGGAGATCGGATAAACAACCTCATCATACTCCCTGTAAGTACCATCCTCTTGTCTTACACGGCGATGGGCTGTGTATGACAGGTTCTTGACCATATTGTATTCGGTGCCTTCATAAGTTGCACGGTACAGTTCAAACATCATCTCCGGAGAGACTTTCCGCTCCGGTTTTACCGAAAATGGCAGCTCTTCGGCATCAAATCTCAGATTTAACGAAGGTGCCAGGGTGGAAAGCACATAGAATTCTCTGATAGAGAAAGGCTTACCTCCGGATACTACTTTGTGGAAAACATAAGGTTCCTTACCGTCCCAATAGCCGAGCTTTTTGGATCTCTCGCGCAAATCTGAACTGGTCATAAATGTATTTTTATCTTTAAAGTCAATCTTTCCGATACGTGAAATATTTGCAGAGATGCCGACATGGTCATCCGGAATACGCTGAGCAGCCCATAATGCGCCAGGGTTTCCGGGGCCGGTACCATAGATTTCAAAATGCCAAACCTCATTTTTGTCGGCGACAGTAAGACATTCACCCCAGTCGCCATAGCCATAATCCTCGGCGAGCCTACCCATCAACGTAATAGCCTCACGTGCAGTAGAACAATATTGCAAAGCCAGGCGCTCCAACTCTTCTATTTGGAAAAGTCCATTCGAATTTAGAAGTTCAGGACGCCCTTCGGTAGTGGTCTCCCCTATTGCAAGCTGCTTTTCGTTAAGACATGGATAAGCCACATTCAAATATCTGTAAGTAATAGTATCGTGAACAGGTATTCTGCCTTTTTCAACTACATTTCTCATGTCCCAAGGCTCCTCATTGTGGAGCAAACCCGCATAAACAGGCTCAGTATCACTGACAGTGAAACTCTTGCGAGGTTCAATAGTAACGTAAGTACGGTAATTGGCATCACAGGTATGGGAAGTCATAACAGATCCGTCGGTAGAAGCTTTTTTGCCGACCATAATGGAAGTACAACTCTCTTTGTACTGTTCCTCCATTCTGTCATAAACATCTGATTGTGCATTAATAGCAGTTGCCGAAAATATCAAGGCGGCAAAGGATAAAAGGAATAGTCCGGTACGATTCATAGATAATTCTTTAAAATTTAATCGACAAATATAGTAAAAATGGGATTAAAATCCCTTTTATTTATAACTTTATCGGTTGAAACAAAAAGAGACAATAATGAAACGGACAGCATCCATTTTGGCATTTATCCTTATATGTGTAAGTACTCTCTCTGCACAGGATATAATTTACAAGTTTGACATCAGACAGGACATTGACAAAGCAGCTCTCAAGAAGGTAACGATGGCCATGAAAGAGGCAAGAGATCTTGATGCGAGGTATATCATTATTAATCTGGATACGTATGGAGGAGCAGTAGATGCAGCAGACAAGATTCGTACTGCAATCATCAAATCCGATATCCCCGTAATTGCATTCATCAACCCGCAAGCCGCCTCGGCAGGAGCCTTGATATCAATTGCCTGTGACTCCATCTATATGAGTAAGGGCTCCTCCATCGGAGCAGCCACTGTCGTCAATCAGGAAGGCAAGGTCATGCCTGACAAATATCAATCATTTATGCGTGGCATGATGCGGACAACGGCCGAATCGCACGGAAAGTTAGAAAGAAACGGAGAGCAGGTATGGCGCAGAGACCCTCTGCTTGCCCAACAAATGTGTGATACAGCCAATGTTCTGAGCTTTACTCAGGAAGAGGCTATCGCTCACGGTTATTGTGAAGGCAAAGCAGAATCTCTGTCCGAAGTAATTGAGCATCTTGACACCGTTGACTACATACTTAAAGAGCAGAAACTAAGCACATTGGATAATATTATTCTCTTTTTGATGAGTCCGGTGCTTCAAGCGATCTTTTTAATGTTGATTATAGGAGGTATCTATTTTGAGCTTCAAAGCCCCGGCATAGGTCTGCCTCTTGGGGTAGCCATTCTCGGAGCCATTCTTTACTTCGCTCCCCTTTATCTTGGAGGCCTGGCCCAAAATTGGGAAATCATCCTCTTCATAGTCGGCATCGGCCTCATCATGGTTGAAATTTTCCTTATACCGGGATTTGGGGTAGCCGGAATATCCGGAATCATCCTCACACTCGGATCCCTCATTTTCGCAATGATAGACAACAATCTTTTTCTGTTCGAGGGAAAAATCAATTGGGAATTGCTGCTGACCCCGATAGCCATAGTCACTGTTTCGTGTTTCGCAGCACTCTGCCTGAGTATTTACATTGCCGGCAAACTCTATCCCAAGAAGGCATTCAACCATATCGCTTTAAGGACGGAACTGACGGAAAATAGCGGCTTCGTAGGAGTAGATACCAAAATCAGCGAATTTGTAGGTCTTCAAGCCACAGTTGCAACGGCCTTAAGACCTACAGGCAAAGTTGAGATTGGAGAGAAGCTTTACGAGGCAACACTAAGTGTTGGAATGGCTTCCAAAGGTGAAAAAGTTACAGTTGTAAAGGTCGAAGGTGGCAGATTGTATTGTGAGAAAACAACGAAATAACTATCTTTGCGCATTCTTTAACTGAGCCACAACATGCAACTACTAAACAGGACAAAATCTGTACTTAAACTTGAGAACGGCCTTGATTTTCAAGGCTTTTCGTTTGGGTATGAGGCGCCTGCCGATGGAGAGGTCGTCTTTTCCACGGCGATGGTCGGCTATCCCGAATCCCTCACTGACCCATCCTATTCGGGACAAATACTCTGTGTTACCTATCCGCTGATTGGTAATTACGGGGTACCTGAAAGTAAAATCATTAACGGAATTTCAGAATATTTCGAATCCGAAAAGATACATGTCAGAGGAATTATCGTTTCGGATTATTCATTTTCATACAGTCACTGGAGCGCGGTCAAGAGCTTGGGAGAGTGGCTGAAGGAGAACAGGATACCCGGTATTTTCGGCGTTGACACAAGAGAGATTACCAAAGTTTTAAGAGATAAGGGCGCGATGCTCGGAGAAATTATCCCTGAAGGAACAAAATATGACCGAACGATTGCCGATCCTAACATGATCAATCAGGTTGGCATAGTAAGTTGCAAAGAGGTAATTCATTACGGCAGCGGAGAGAAGAAGATAGTCCTTGTGGACTGCGGTGTAAAGCACAACATCCTGAGATGTTTCCTAAAGAGAAATGTGGAGATTATAAGGGTGCCGTGGGACTACGACTTCAATGACGGGAGCATCCGATATAACGGTCTGTTCATCTCAAACGGCCCGGGCAATCCCGAGTTCTGTGACATAACGGTTGACCATATTCGTCAGACTCTCAACATGGAGAAGCCTGTTTTCGGAATCTGTATGGGCAATCAGCTTCTTTCACGCGCAAGCGGTGCAAAGACCTTCAAACTCAAATACGGTCACAGAAGTCACAATCAGCCTGTCAGGATGTTGGGAAGTGACCGGTGCTTCATCACATCTCAAAACCACGGGTATGCGGTGGACAACAATACACTCGGCAAAGATTGGGAGCCGCTTTTTATAAATATGAATGACGGCACAAATGAGGGCATCAGGCACAAAAATAAACCTTTCTTCTCAGCACAGTTTCACCCTGAAGCTTCCAGCGGCCCTGTCGATACGGAATTTTTGTTTGACGATTTTATTAAAATGTTATGATTGATACTACAATAAAAAAAGTCCTTCTTTTAGGCTCCGGCGCATTAAAAATCGGTGAAGCCGGCGAATTTGACTATTCCGGATCGCAAGCACTTAAAGCTATAAGAGAGGAAGGTATCAAGACCGTTCTGATCAACCCTAACATTGCCACAGTGCAAACCTCGGAAGAGGTTGCAGACAAGATCTACTTTTTGCCTGTCACACCCTACTTCGTAGAAAAGGTGATTAAGAAAGAGCATCCTCAGGGCATACTGCTCGCATTCGGAGGCCAGACAGCCCTTAACTGCGGCGTGAGCCTTTACAAAAGCGGTATTCTCGAAAAATATGGCGTTAAAGTACTTGGAACCCCAGTTCAGTCTATTATTGATACTGAGGACAGAGACCTGTTTGTTAAAAAATTGGATCAGATTCATGTCAAGACCATCAAGAGCCACGCAGTTGAAAGTATTGAAGATGCAAGGCAGGCCGCAAAAGAGCTGGGATACCCTGTTATCCTGCGTGCCGCATACGCATTGGGGGGCTTGGGGAGCGGCTTTTGCGATAATGAAGAGGAGCTTAACACACTCGCCGAGAAGTCTTTTTCATACTCACCTCAGGTACTTGTGGAGAAGTCTCTTAAAGGATGGAAAGAGATTGAATACGAAGTTGTAAGAGACAAATTTAACAACTGCATAACGGTTTGCAATATGGAGAATTTCGACCCTCTCGGTATCCATACCGGAGAGAGTATAGTAGTAGCTCCATGTCAGACGCTTAACAATCACGACATCAATCTCTTGAGAGAATTGGCCATCCGTATAGTGCGTCATGTCGGTATAGTGGGAGAATGTAATGTCCAATTTGCATACGACACAGTATCCGATGATTACAGAGTTATAGAAGTTAATGCAAGACTTTCCCGTTCGTCAGCCCTGGCATCCAAAGCTACCGGTTACCCTCTTGCCTTTGTTGCGGCAAAACTCGGACTCGGCTATGCTTTGCATGAGCTTAAAAACTCCGTTACAAAGACTACACCTGCCTTTTTTGAACCGGCATTAGACTACGTAGTCTGCAAGATTCCACGCTGGGACCTCTCCAAATTTCATGGTGTATCAAGGGAGATCGGCAGCAGTATGAAGAGTGTCGGAGAGGTTATGGCAATAGGCCGCAACTTCGAAGAAGCCATGCAGAAAGGCCTTAGAATGATCGGCCAGGGAGCACACGGATTCGTTGCCAACAAAGAAATAGTAGTAGCGGACATTGACAAAGCACTGAAAGAGCCTACCGACAATCGTATCTTCGTGATATCCAAGGCATTTAAGAAAGGTTACAGCGTAGATGACATTTGCAGCCTGACTAAGATTGACAAGTGGTTTCTCTACAAACTATATAATATTATTCTCATTTCCAATGAGATAGAAAGATTCAACAAGCCGGAGGATATCTCCTTCGACCTTTTGAAACTTGCCAAACAGACAGGATTCTCGGACTTTCAGATTGGCAGACTGATCTTTAAGGACACAATTGATACCGACATTGCGGTAAATACTATTAGGGCCTACAGAAAAAAACTCGGTATTGTTCCGTGTGTCAAACAGATAGATACACTTGCCGCAGAATTTCCCGCTCAAACCAACTATCTGTACCTCACATACAACGGCGACAAAAACGATGTCGAATATGCCGGAGACCACAAGTCTATAATAGTTCTCGGCTCTGGAGCTTACCGTATCGGCAGTTCAGTCGAATTTGACTGGTGCAGTGTAAACGCCATTCAGACCATTCGCAAGTCGGGGTGGCGCGGAGTAATGATCAATTACAATCCGGAGACAGTCTCCACCGACTACGATATGTGCGACAGACTTTACTTTGACGAACTCACATTTGAAAGAGTAATGGATATCTACGAATTGGAACAGCCGCACGGAGTGATTGTATCAGTGGGCGGGCAGATTCCCAACAATTTGGCACTCAGGCTCGACAACAG
>JAQUYF010000021.1:29164-30172 GCA_028691975.1 Bacteroidales bacterium
GTGGAGTCAATCTCCTCGGGACAACTGCCGACAGCATTGACAATGCCGAAGACAGACACAGATTTTCATCCATGTTGGACACTATCGGTGTGGACCAGCCTAAATGGAAAGAGCTTACAACACTTAGCGATGTCAATCAATTTGTAGAGCAAGTCGGCTTTCCTGTACTTGTACGACCTTCTTACGTGCTTTCGGGTGCAGCCATGAATGTCTGCTCCAACAATACGGAACTTGAGCAGTTTCTAATGCTTGCCGCAAATGTTTCCAAGAAGCACCCTGTTGTGATCAGCTCTTTTATCCAAAACGCCAAGGAAATAGAATTTGATGCTGTTGCAAATAAAGGAGAGGTCATTGCATACGCCATTTCGGAACACATCGAATTTGCCGGAGTACACTCCGGTGATGCAACCATACAATTCCCTCCCCAAAAGCTGTATGTCGAGACAGTCCGCAGGATCAAGAAAATAGCCCGTAAGATTGCAGGCGGCCTGAATATAACCGGACCGTTTAACATACAGTTTCTTGCAAAAGAAAATGACATAAAAGTTATAGAATGTAATCTGAGAGCTTCAAGAAGCTTCCCGTTTGTATCCAAAGTATTGAAGATCAACCTGATCGAGCTTGCAACCAAACTCATGCTCGGCGAAGAGGTCGAAGCTCCTTCAAAAAGTGCATTTGACCTTGATTATGTTGGAGTAAAAGCCTCCCAATTTTCATTTTCACGACTCCAGAAGGCCGATCCGGTACTCGGAGTAGATATGGCTTCAACCGGAGAGGTGGGTTGCATAGGGGACGATACAAACGAGGCAATTTTGAAAGCTATGCTTTCGGTAGGATATTCAATTCCTAAAAAGAACATCCTCCTCTCAACAGGAGATGCTAAGCAGAAGGCTGAGATGCTTACCGCATCCAAACTGCTGATCGACAAGGGATACAATATCTTCGCCACAAGCGGCACATACCGATACTTTATCGAAAACAATATCCCTGCTACCAGAGTTCTCTGGC
>JAQUYF010000086.1 GCA_028691975.1 Bacteroidales bacterium
ATGTGCTTGAGATAATGGCGGACAATCCGAAAATCTGCAAGTATATCGATATCCCGCTTCAGCACTCTTCCGATAAGGTACTGAGCATGATGAAACGATCAATTGACGGTCGTCAGACTCGTGAACTGATAGAAAAATTTCGCAAGATGGTGCCGGGCGTAGTGTTGCGTACCACTATGATAGTAGGCCACCCCGGTGAAGGGAAGAGAGATTTTGAAGATCTGCTTAATTTTGTGCGGGAGTACAGATTTGAGAGACTCGGTGCGTTTACCTACTCGGAAGAGGAGGGGACATACGGAGCCTTAAACTACAGAAAATCCATTTCCGAAAGGGTAAAACAGGAGAGGTACAATGAGTTGATGGAGGTACAGTCTCAGATTTCGCTCGATTACAACTGCTCAAGGATAGGAAGTACTACGAGAGTGCTTTGTGACTCCTTTACGGACGGAGTAATAGTGGCTCGAAGTATGAGCGAATCTCCTGAGGTTGACGGTGAAATTCTGATAGGAGACGAACACTCTCTTATCAGGATGGTACCTGACAATCTGATTGGAAACTTTATTAATGTTAAGATTAAAAGTGCCGGTGAATATGATTTGCTGGCTGAAATAGTATAAAATATTATGACACTGCTTAAAGGTAAAGTGGCTCTGATTACAGGAGCTGCGCGGGGGATCGGACGTTCGATTGCCCTCAAGTTTGCCGAGGAAGGTGCTGATATAGCATTTACAGACCTTGTAATTGATGAGATTGCACAAAATACTCAGCATGAATTGGAATCTTATGGGGTTAAAGTTAATGCTTACGCCTCAAATGCTGCTGAATTTGATTCTGCTCATCAGACTGTTGAATCTATTGTTGCTGAGTTCGGCAAAGTAGATATTCTTGTTAACAATGCCGGTATCACTAAAGATTCTTTGATCATGAGAATGACTGAGACTCAGTGGGATGCTGTCATTAATGTAAACTTGAAGAGCGCCTTTAACTTTATTCACGCACTTGCACCTGTCATGGTGCGTCAGAGAGGCGGCTCAATCATCAATATCAGTTCTATTGTCGGTGTCCACGGCAATGCCGGACAAGCCAATTATTCCGCTTCCAAGGCGGGAATGATAGCCTTAGCCAAATCTGTTGCCAAAGAGCTTGGTTCAAGGGGCATTCGTGCCAATGCTGTGGCACCCGGATTTATCATTACCGACATGACGGCTCAGATGCCTGATGAAGTACGTAAACAGTGGGAAAATGGAATTCCCATGCGAAGAGGCGGTACCCCCGAAGAGATTGCCAAAGTATGTACTTTCTTAGCTTCAGACCTCGCCTCATATGTGACAGGACAGGTCTTGTTGGTCGATGGCGGAATGGGAATGTAGCATCTAATGTAGCTCCTTGGCTCCCGGCAGAGTGTTGTTGCGCGATGCTGCTGTGGAATGTGGAGTCCTTGGTTCCTGGCAGAGTGTTGTTGCGCGATGCTGCTGCGGA
Organism: Bacteroidales bacterium; assembly: GCA_028691975.1. GTDB lineage: Bacteria > Bacteroidota > Bacteroidia > Bacteroidales > UBA932 > Cacconaster. Next base: position 1,480 of record JAQUYF010000086.1, read on the forward strand.
ATGTGGAGTCCTTGTCTGCAAAGTAGTTATTGACATAAAGAATGGTTCTAAAGATAATACTCTGTTAATGCACATCATACGACATTTGCCATTCTTTACCTCATATCGTTGTTTTGAAGAAATGTGGTCCAAGCGATACTTTGGGCGTGGTCTCTCATAAAGAAGACTTTGACGTAAAGAATGGCCTCAATGATAATACGCTGGTAATGCGCATCATATGAAATTTGGCATTCTTTACCTCATATCGTTGTTTTGAAGAAATGTGGTCCAAGCGATACTTTGGGCGTGGTCTCTCATAAAGAAGACTTTGACGTAAAGGATGGCCTCAATGATAATACGCTGGTAATGCGCATCATTCGAATTTATATATTCTTTACCTTAATTTAGTCGTTATGAAGAGTTGATGTTGCGGAGGTGTGGCTCAGATGATACTTGAGCGTTCTTGTCTGCCAAGTAGTATTGACATAAAGAATGGTTCTAAAGATAATACTCTGTTAATGCACATCATTCGAATTTATATATTCTTTACCTTAATTTAGTCGTTATGAAGAGTTGATGTTGCGGAGGTGTGGCTCAGATGATACTTGAGCGTTCTTGTCTGCCAAGTAGTATTGACATAAAGAATGGTTCTAAAGATAATACTCTGTTAATGCGCATTATGCGAATTTATATATTCTTTACCTTAATTGAATTTAGTCGTTATGAAGAGGTGATATTGCGGAGGTGATGATCTGATGTATGGGCACAACAGGCTGATAAATAGATGATTGATGCATAGAGAACACTTTGAAACACTGCAATATCGCCGATGAAATCTCGCTGAAATAACGTTGCTGCGAAATTATTGCAGTGACGACAGTGATAAGAAATAACGCTGATGTACGACTCAGGTGTCGATGTTGTCGAGGTGTGGATATGACGCGAGAGTACAATGTACTAACACATAACTGGACATTTTGACCAACCCGAGCAAATTGGCCACGCTGAACGCAACCGAATACAACCGAATACAACCGAATACAACCGAATACAACCAACGCAAACTAACCACACTAACCACGCACAACGGCAGGGTGCAAACTAACCAAACCAATCACGCTCAACGTGGCAGGACGCACGCTGACCAAGTTGAGTACGCTGCGCAGGTGAACCGAAGATGCGGTTACAGTTTTGTGGTTACAGTTTTGCGGTTGCAGTTTTGTGGTTACAGTTTTGTGGTTACAGTTTTGCGATTGCAGTTTTACAGTTTAAATGTGTCTTTCAGGCCGGTGGCTTTGTTGTAGCCGCCATTTTTCGAATCCTTAAAGAAGTACCCTACTCGTTCAAACTGAACAGCAATCCCTGAATTGTCTTTCAAAAGATCCTGCTCAGCGTAGGCATCTTTAACCACGAGAGAGTTAGGGTTGAGGTAATTCTTATAGTCAACTCCTTCCGGAATGGAGCCCATTTGCTCTTCAGTGAAGAGTCTGTCAAATATGTTAACTCTGATCTTTTCACAGTGATCAACCGGTACCCAATGAATTGTGCCCTTTACAGAACGCCATTCGCCTGTACCCGGTTTACTGGCAGGATCATAAGTACAGTGAATCTCCGTAATCTCACCGGAAGCATCTTTAATAAAACTTGCACACTTGACGATGTAAGAATATTTCAGACGAACTTCTCCATCCGGTCTCAGTCTGTAGTACTTCTTGGGAGCCTCTTCCATAAAATCTTCGCGTTCTATATAAATCTCTTTTGCGAAGGTCACCTTACGTTTTGGCCCGTCAGGAGCCTCTGGGTTAAGGGGAGCCTCGAAATATTCAACTTTACCATCTTCCCAATTGTCGATAATCAGCTTGACAGGGTTAAGAACAGCCATATATCTGTTAGAACGTTTATTCAGATCATCTCTCAGACACCACTCAAGAAGTGAAAGGTCGATGACGTTGTCGCGTTTTGCTACGCCCACTTTCTCGGCAAACATTCTTACACTTTCAGGGGTATATCCTCTACGGCGGATACCACAAATGGTCGGCATTCGAGGATCATCCCATCCGTCAACATAATTGTTTCGGACAAGCTCTAAAAGCTTTCTCTTACTCATAACGGTGTATGTAAGATTGAGTCTTGCAAACTCGTACTGATGAGAAGGAAATATCTCAAGATGCTCGATAAACCAGTCATACAGAGGTCTGTGTACATCAAACTCAAGAGTACATATAGAGTGAGTGATATGTTCAATCGAATCACACTGGCCATGGGCGTAGTCATACATCGGGTAGATGCACCACTTGTCACCGGTACGGTGGTGTGATGTGTGGATAATTCTGTACATCAGAGGATCTCTAAACAGCATATTAGGATGGGCCATATCAATCTTTGCACGAAGGACTTTCTCCCCGTCCGCATATTTGCCGTCTTTCATCTCTTCAAACAACTTCAGATTTTCTTCGATACTGCGGTTGCGATAAGGACTCTCTTTGCCCGGCTGACTTACAGTCCCTCTGCCGAGGCGTATTTCTTCCTGAGTCTGGTCATCAACGTATGCCAAGCCTTTTTTAATAAGAACTATAGCCCACTGATAAAGTTGATCGAAATAGTCTGATGCATAAAATTCGTTTGCCCAGTCAAATCCCAACCACTTGATATCTTCTTTTATTGAATCGACATACTCCGTATCTTCTTTTACAGGATTGGTGTCATCAAAACGCAAATTGGTCTTTCCGCCATATTTCTTTGCAAGACCGAAGTTCAGGCAGATACTTTTAGCATGGCCAATATGCAGATAACCATTAGGTTCAGGAGGGAAACGAGTCATTACGGAAGTGTGCTTGCCACTTGCCAAATCTCCTTCAATGATCTCTTCCAGAAAGTTCAGATTACGTTCCGGAGTCTCTTTGTTGTTTGTTTCTTCCATATTACCTTTATTTTTTATTTTGCAAAAATACGAAAAATCTGTAATTTTATACTTTTAATCAAAATACGAATTTGTAAAGGCTTATAATATATGATAAGATCAATGACCGGATACGGCAAGGCCGAGTGCCTGCTTGGTGAAGATAAATATCTGATAGAGATACGCTCTCTGAATGGAAAAAATGCGGATGTGACGCTTAAAACCCCTATTATTCCCCGCAATAAGGAGATGGAAGTGAGGCAGTTGATCACTCAGTCACTTAATAGAGGCAATATTGATCTGTTCGCAACGGTTGAGCGAAATGATTCGGACAATGTTCATAAGATAAACAAATCGGTTTTGCTTGGATATTATACTCAGATTAAGGATATTATGGAGACTACTGAAGTGGGATCCCTCGACAGGGGAGATCTGCTCGCAACTCTTCTCAGAATGCCGGAAATATTTGATGCAAACAACAGGGAATTGACGGAAGATGAATGGAATACATTGTTTGACTGTATTAAGACTACATTGAAAGAGATTAATATTTTCAGAGAGAAAGAGGGTGAGAGTCTTCGCATAGATCTGCTCCGACAGGTGGATAAGATTGAGTCCTACATTCCCGAAGTGGAAAAGTATGAAAAAGAGAGGATAGACAACATCCGCCAGAGAATGATGGCTCGAATTGAGGAACAGAAGCTCAATCCGGATCATGACCGTCTTGAGCAGGAGATGATTTTCTACATAGAGAAGCTTGACATCAATGAAGAGAAGGTAAGACTTCGTCAACATTGCAAATATTTCAGAGAGACAATGGAAAATGAAGATCTTCCGGGGCGCAAATTGGGCTTTATAGCCCAGGAGATGGGGCGTGAGATCAATACGATGGGCTCAAAAGCCAATCACGCAGAGATTCAGAAGTGGGTGGTCAGGATGAAAGATGAACTTGAAAAGATTAAAGAACAAACGTTAAATATTCTATAACCTAATTTTTATGAGACGTAAATTAGTATCATTATTACTCGTGCTGCTGCCACTATTGTGCTTTGCAGCTAATAAAGGCAATCAGGCACGATTGCTCCGTTTCCCCGCTGTAGGAGGAGACAAAATAGTATTTTCCTACGCAGGTAACCTCTACAGCGTTGACATCAATGGTGGCGAGGCCAAAAAACTCACATCCCACATAGGATATGAGGTGTTTCCAAGAATTTCCCCTGACGGAAAGACTATCGCTTTTACCGGACAATATGACGGCAATACCGAAGTCTATACAATGCCGATAGAGGGAGGAGAACCTAAAAGATTGACCTATTCGGCAACTATTGACCGTGACAATATCGGCGACAGAATGGGTCCAAACAATATTGTGATGACTTGGACCCCTGACGGGAAAAGTATTGTTTACAGAAGTAAATGGTACACTTTCTCAGGATTGAGAGGGCAGCTTTGCAAGATTTCTCCCGAGGGAGGAGTTCCTGAAACCTTACCTACTACCGAGGGCGGATTCTGCTCTTTCTCTGCCGATGGCAAATATATGGCCTTCAACAGAATGTTTCGAGAATTCCGTACATGGAAGTATTATAAGGGAGGTCAGGCTGATGAGATCTGGATCAATAAAGTAGGCACTACTTCTCTTGAGAAGATTACCGACAATCCGAATCAGGATATCTTCCCGATGTGGATAGGTGATGAGATATTCTATTTCTCGGACAGAGACAGAACCATGAATATGTTTGTCTACAACACAAAGACCAAAAAGACAGAAAAAGTTACCGACTTTACAGAATATGACTGCAAATTTCCTTCAGCCTCAAAAGATTATATAGTCTTCGAGAATGGCGGATATATATTCAAATTTTC
>JAQUYF010000022.1 GCA_028691975.1 Bacteroidales bacterium
TGCGATGAAAAGAGCGAAGCCTACAAAGCCGGTTACAAAACCATTGCGGATATAGCAAAAGAGCGTATTCGCCGTGCAGGGAAGAAAATAAAAGCCGAAGTTGAGGCTGAACAAGCAAAGCAAAACGGTCAATTGAATTTTGATGCAAATAATGGCATCACAGTGCCTGACCTCGGTTTCAAGGTACTGAAATTACAAGACAGTAATTTCAAACAGTGGCAACAGGTAAAAAATAATGATACGGAAGAATTGGAAAAGCAAATGAAGCTTTTCATTGATCCCGTAGCCGAAAACGCTACGATCGAAAATATGGTGTATGAACTTCTGCTCAAAAGTGGTAAGGATTTGAACAGTAAAATCGAGCATGAAGGAGGAGTTTACGTTATCAATGACACGGAATTAGTTTTAATGCTTGAAACCGCCACACAAGAGGTAATGGATTCTGTGCTGAACTTGCACCCACAAAAAGTCATTGCCTTAGACCGCCTGTTTAAAGGCAACGACCAGTTAAAAACCAACACCGCCCTGCAAATGCGTGATGCAGGAGTGGAATTTAAGACGATATAAGATATTGCAAAAAATTATTTGTAAGCGACCGTCTTACTATGATAATACAAATATGGGTATAATCTTATATGATGGCAGAGTGATCAAACGTGAAATAAAAAATATAAGAGTCTGTATGTCAAGTATAACTTATAATAATTTCAATATCTAATTTTTGACCCCACTCAGAAAATATTATGAATGAATTAGAACAAATATTACAAGAAATAGACGTGCTGAAAAGCGAGCTTTCTGTTCAACGACCATTGCCTAAGGTGGCATTGGACAAGATTCAACACGCTTTAGATATCGAATATACCTACGATAGCAACCGGATAGAGGGCAATACGCTTACCATGCAGGAAACCGAACTTGTAGTAAGCGAAGGTCTGACAATTGGCGGAAAGACAATGCGCGAGCATCTTGAGGCAATAAACCACAAAGAGGCTATCGACTTTATTCGGGAAATTGCCAATAAAGATGATTCGATAAACAGGTGGCTAATTCTTCAAATTCATGCTATCATATTGCGTGGTATAGACAGAGATAATGCGGGACGATTCCGTACTGTACCTGTATTAATTTCGGGTAGCCGACACACTCCGCCACAACCATATCTGATAGAAAAGCAAATGGAAGATTTCCCGTGCAGGTATCAAGAAATGGAAACCGTTAAAGAACATCCTATAAAAATCGCCGCATATCTGCACGATGAGTTAGTGCGCATACATCCGTTTATCGATGGTAACGGTCGCACAAGTCGTTTGCTAATGAATTTGTATCTGTTACGACATGGTTATGTCATTGTGTCGTTAAAAGGTGATGCAGAATCAAAGATTGCCTATTATAAAGCGTTGGAAATCTCTCATGTGGACGGAAACTCAGAACCATTCGTGATGTTGGTGGCTAACTCGGAGAAAGAATCTTTACAACGTTATCTTAACCTGTTACAATGAAACTCACTTTTGAACCGAATCTTGATTATCAGTTGGCGGCAATAAAAGCTGTTACGAAACTTTTTGAGGGACAGCCGCAAGATGGTTCTGCAGTTGGGTTTGCTTTGACAGAACAAGGTGAGCTTGATCTTACAAATGCCATCAGTAACAGATTGGTGATTTCGAAAGAACAGATTTTGGAAAATTTGCACGAGGTTCAGGATGAAAATGAAATTGTGCCGTCGGCTGTTTCGGCCGGAATGCACTTCTCTGTTGAGATGGAAACCGGTACAGGCAAAACATACGTGTATTTGCGTACCATTTATGAGTTGAATCGTCAATACGGTTTTAAAAAGTTTGTTATTGTGGTTCCGTCAATCGCCATTCGTGAGGGAGTGTTGAAAAACTTACAGATTACACACGAACATTTTCAAACGCTCTACGATAATGTGCCGCTTCATTTTCAGGTTTACGACAGTACCAAAGTATCGACTTTGCGAGCTTTCGCAACAGGAAACAATATAGAGGTTTTAGTGATAAACATCGATTCTTTTGCCAAAGACGAAAATATCATCAACAAGCCGAATGATAAATTGAACGGACGGGAACCCATTACTTTCATTCAGTCGGTGAATCCGATTGTAATTGTTGATGAGCCGCAAAATATGGAAACTGACAAGCGTTCGGTGGCTATTTCAAAACTGAATCCGCTTTGTACTTTACGTTATTCGGCGACTCATCGTAACCGTTACAATCTTGTTTACAGTCTAAATCCGGTGAAAGCATACGATTTGGGATTAGTTAAACAGATCGAGGTTGATTCGGTTATGGAAGAAAATTCAGCTAATGGGGCATTTGTGTCTTTGGAATCTATTATTGTGGCTAAAACAAAAGTTACGGCAAAAGTTTCTATCCACGTTAACGACAAGGACGGCGTAAAAACAAGATCCGTTAATGTCCGTGCCGGCGACGATTTGTATAAACTTTCCAATGAACGTGATATGTACAAAGACGGTTATCTTATTGAAGAGATAGATGCCGAAAATGATTGCATTTCTCTTTCCGGCGGCAACGTTGTATATAAAGGACAAACTCAGGGCGCTTTAACCGACGAGGTGATGAGATTTCAAATTCGCCGTACCGTTGAGGAGCATTTGAGAAAGGAATTGAAATACAGAGCTAAAGGTGTCAAGGTGCTTTCTCTGTTCTTTATCGATAGGGTAGCAAATTATCGTGCTTATGATGCGGAAGGAAATCCTCAAAAAGGGAAATTTGCCCTATGGTTTGAAAAAATATATCAGGATTTAATAAAGCAACCTGCATATAAATCTCTTGATGATGGTGTTTCCATTGAAAATATACATAACGGCTATTTTTCGCAGGATAAAAAAGGCAAGTTGAAAGATACAAACGGAGAAACGCAAGCCGATGATGACACATACAACCTAATTATGAAGGATAAAGAAAAGTTGTTGGATATTGAAAATCCGTTACGCTTTATCTTTTCCCATTCTGCTTTGCGCGAAGGATGGGATAATCCGAATGTTTTTCAGATTTGTACGCTCAACGAAACCAAATCGGATATGAAAAAGCGGCAGGAAATCGGTCGCGGTTTACGGTTGGCGGTCAATCAGAGCGGTGTCAGATTATATGACAGAAATATCAATCGCCTGACAGTTATTGCCAATGAATCATATAAAGACTTTGCAAAAGCATTACAACAGGAGATTGAAACGGATTGTGGCGTTGAATTTAAAGATAGAATTAAGAATCTGCGTGAGAGGAAAACGGTTAAATATCGCAAAGGCTTTGAAGCAGACCCGCTATTTTTGGAAATATGGGAAAAGTTGAAGCAGAAGACCGCCTATCGTGTAAATTACGATACGAATGCCTTAATTCAAGCTGCAAGTGAAGAAATAAAGAAACTGCCATTGATTTCGGAGCCGTCGCTCCGTTCCACGAAAGTGAAAATTACGATGAACGACAAAACAGGTATTGATACACAATATCTTGCCGAAAAACAACATTCATGCGAATTTCATACGTTAGTGATACCGGATGTGTTGGGTTATATTCAAAATAAAACCGAACTGACTCGCAGTACAATTATGGCAATTCTTACTGAATCCGGGCGCCTTAGTGATGTAATGAATAATCCTCAATTGTTTCTTGATTTAACATCTGCTGCCATAAAGCGTGTCTTATACAGCTTAATGATTGACGGTATTAAATACGAGAAAATCAACGGATCCGAATACGAGATGAGACTGTTTGAAGCACAGGAACTCGAAATTTATTTGAACGATTTTACATTTAAGGTCGGTTCAGCCGATGCTTATCAAGCCGATAAAACCATTTATGAAGAGTATGTTCCTTTGGATTCCGGCGTAGAAAACCAGTTCGCCAAAGATTGTGAGACAAGCGAACAGATAAAATTCTATTTTAAACTGCCGGACTGGTTTAAAATACCTACTCCCATCGGTAATTATAATCCGGATTGGGCGGTGGTTTATGAAAATGATAAACGAATTTATTTTGTTGCCGAGACTAAAGATACGGGAGCACCGAAAGTTGATTTATTAAAACTTAGCGTAAGTGAACAGCAAAAAATTGATTGCGGCAAGGCGCACTTCAAACTGTTTAAAGGCTTGGAATATCAAGTAGTTAATAAAGTTAGTGACCTGAAATGAATGCCGAAACAAAATGTGATTAGAGAATAAACTAAACGATTATAAATTTAAAAACCTGTTTTATGACAAAATTTACTAAGATGGCACTGTGTACTACATTGTTGCTTTTTATTTGGAATATTGCCCTTGAGGCTTGTACTAACGTAATTGTGACCAAAGGCGCGTCTAAAGACGGCTCCTGTATGGTGACTTATGCTGCCGACTCTCATCAACTGTATGGTGAACTTTATTTTCATGCAGCAAAAGATTGGGCTAAAGGGAGTATGCTTGACATAAATGAGTGGGATACAGGTAGATATCTTGGTCAAATCAGTCAGGTGGCACATACTTATCAGACCGTGGGCAATATGAATGAGCATCAACTGATCATTTCAGAAACCACATTTGGCGGTCGAGAAGAATTGCCTAATCCTAAGGGGGGTATGGACTATGGCTCACTTATCTATATTACGCTTCAAAGGGCTAAAACAGCCAGAGAAGCGATAAAGATAATGGATGAATTGATGCAGACTTACGGTTTCCCTTCAGCCGGAGAGTCTTTTTCTGTTGCGGACAAGGAAGAATGCTGGATTATGGAAATGGTAGGAAAGGGAGATGAATTGGGATCTGTATGGGTAGCAGTCAGGATTCCTGACGGCTATATTTCCGCTCATGCAAATCAGAGCCGTATCGACAAATTTGCTCAGAATGACCCCGAAAATTGTCTTTATGCAAAGGATGTTATCTCATTTGCCCGCAAGTCAGGTTACTTTAATGGAGAAGATAAGGATTTCAGCTTCTGTGACGCATACGCTCCTGCAGATTGGGGAGCTTTAAGAGGGTGTGAAGCAAGAGTTTGGTCAGCTTTCAATATCCTGGGAGGTGAAAATTTTGATGCTGAGAAATATTTGGATTATGCAATGGGAAACAACAAAACCGACAAAATGCCGCTGTATATTCTTCCGGCAGAAAAAGTTGGTGTGAAAGAGCTTGCAGATGTGATGAGAGACCATTATGAGGGGACGCCGATGGATTTCTCCGAAGACGTAGGTGCCGGTCCGAGCAGACTGCCGTACAGATGGCGTCCTATGGGTTTTGAAGTTGACGGAGCAGAATACGGCTTTGAACGTTCTATTGCAACTCAGCAGACAGGATTCTGGTTTGTAGCGCAGTCCCGTGACTATCTTCCCGATGAGATTGGCGGTATTTTGTGGTTTGGGGTTGACGATGCGGCAACTTCTGCTCTTACACCAATTTACACAAACATAACCAAGGTTCCTGAATGTTTTGCCGTAGGCAACGGCAATATGATGGAATATTCCGAGACCTCCGCCTTTTGGCTCTTCAATAAGGTGACCAACTTCGCATATCTCTATTATGACAGAGTCGCTCCTGAGATTCGTGCAAAAGTGGACAAATATGAGAATGACAATATTGAACTTGTGCCTCAGACAGATGCAAAAGCGCTCAGGATGTTGCAAAACGGCAACCGAGGACAGGCTTTGGCTTGCCTGACAGACTTTTCAACAGATAGAAGTAATCTTTTGTTCAAGACGTGGAAGTGCCTTGAAAATTATTTACTTGTCAAGTTTATGGATGGCAATGTGAAACTTCAAAACGAAGACGGTTCGTTTAAGAACAATGGACTGAGCAAGAACATTCCCGCTTCACCGGCACATCCGGCTCACAGAGAGAGGTGGGTACGCGGTATCGTGAAAGATCACGGAGAAGTGATTAAAAAGAATACGAACCTTTAGAAGTTGTGTCAGAGGCACTTTGAATGACAATTAATGCCTTTTGAATTGTCTCGGTTTTGATGTTGACGGAGGTGTTTCTTGCATCTCCGTTATTTTCCTCTACGGTAAACGAGATTAATGTATCTCCTTCTCCGAAGTCAGGTTCGCTCTTAATCCAATCGACGGATATTTCGGTCTCCCAAACAACATTGGTTGTCAGGGTGACAGCCTTCGTTTGAGCGGTAGAGGTAAAGTACAGCGTGTCCGGAGTGAATGACAATTCCGGAAGTACATATTTCTCGCAAGAGTGAAACTGTAAGATCACTGTCAGAGCGAGAATTGAAAAGGAAAAGAGAAAAAAGATTTTTTTTGCCATTATTATAGTGCGTTTCTTTGGCAAAGTTATAAAATAAATTTACCTTCGCGGAATATACACTACTTATATTAAAATGAAACAGATTTTTTACGTATTTATTCTGCTTATTTCCTTTATGACTGTTTCGTGCCATAAGGTTATTACTCCTGAAATTAGTGTTGATGTGTATGCTTCAGAAATGGATTACAAAGGTGGTTCAGTTGCAGTTGCCGTAACATCCAATACATCATGGGTCGCAGCGTGCGATTCTTTGCATATAGCCAAGATTCATCCTGAAGAAGGAACGGGCAATATGACAGTTACTATTACTGTTCCTGAGAATACTCAAAGAGAAACTCAAGCTGTAAGAATTGTTTTTACGGCAAAAGGTGAAGAGACTTCAGCTACAGCCAAGACTGTAATAACTCAATCTTCTGCACCGTTTATTGATCTCAGTACAACTTCTCTTACATACGATTGTGAAGGGGGAGGAAAGCAGCTGACTGTAACCTCTTCCGGTGCATGGAAAGCTACTACCACATTCAAAGACGTGTTGATCTCGCCTTCTGAAGGTGCCGGTAACACAAATGTTACAATCACGGCCCCAATAAACGAGGTTGCCGGAATAACAAGACATTATACAGTATTGTTTTCTTTAGCAGATGATCCTAATAATAAGATAGAACTTTCAATTAATGTAAATGGAAAATGAAACGAGTCGTAGTTTCCACCTTGCTGATATTCTTCTGTCTTTCCGCTTTTGCACAAAAATTTATTTTTTCAGGTAAAGTGCTGACAGAGGGATCAAAACCCCCGATAGAGTTTGCAACTGTCGTTATGACGGATAAAGAGTTATGGGGTGTTGCAAACGAAAAAGGAGAATTTGTTATAAACGGAGTCTCCAAGGGGAAGACTAAGGTGGAAATATCCTGTCTGGGATATGTTACGAAGACGCTTGAGCTAACCATTACAAAAGAAGTCAAAGATTTTGTGGTTTATTTGGCTGAGGACAACCTTACTCTTACGAGTGCGGTCGTTACGGCTACGGAAAATGCCAACAGTGCAACCACAAGTCGAACCATAGACCGTACAGCTCTTGAGCATATGCAGGTGGTAAGTGTTGCCGATATTACCGCTCTTATGCCGGGAGGACAGTCAGCCAGATCTTCCAATCTGACGACATCGACTATGAAAAGACTTGAAATTCGTTCCGATGAGGGATCTGCTTCAACTTTCGGAACAGCTGTTGAGGTTGACGGTGTACGGTTGTCAAATAATGCTACGTTTGATGCAGATGAAAAATATCAGGGAGCTTCAACCAAGAATGTTGCCTCGTCAAATGTCGAATCCATAGAGATTATTACAGGTGTTCCTTCCGTGGAACATGGTGATATGACCAATGGCGTCGTGAGGATTAATACAAAGAAGGGTAAAACTCCTTTTATGGCCACAATTTCCTTGAGTCCGAACACAAAACAGTATTCGCTCAGCAAGGGCTTTGAGATAGGCAAAAAAGCAGGAGTTGTCAATATCAGCGCCGAGAGGACAAAGTCTATTTCGCAACTTGCTTCTCCTTACACTTCGTATGACAGAAACAACCTTTCTGTCATCTATTCCAACACATTTATGTCGGGAGACCAACCAATAAAGTTCTCCGCAGGTGTAACCGGTAATCTCGGAGGCTACAACAGTCTTTCAGATCCGGATAGTTTTCAGGATGTTTATACGAAGAAAAAAGATAATACCATAAGAGGTAATTTTTCACTGAACTGGTTAATCAACAAATCATGGATTACAAATGTGGAGTTGACCGGTTCAATTGTCTATTCCGACCAGCTTCAGACGGTAAATACCAACAAGTCGGGTGCCGGATCGACATCGGCTTTGCACGGCATGGAAGAGGGTTATTATGTCTCCACGCTGTACAGCACTAATCCTGCTGCCGAGGTTCTTTTGATACCTGCGGGGTACTGGTACGAGAAGCAGTTTACAGACAATAAACCTCTTGATTATAACGCTCATCTGAAGATTAATTGGGCACGTGATTTCGGTCCTGTTGTTAATAAGATCAAACTTGGTGTGCAGCTTACAGGTAGCGGCAATCTTGGAGACGGTGTCTATTACGAAGATCTCTCCCTTGCTCCGACATGGAGGCCTTACCCATACAACGAAGTGCCGTTTATCAACAATCTTGCAGCGTATGCTGAAGAGAATGTCACTATTCCTATCGGTCAGACTTCTCTCAATTTGATTGCCGGTCTTCGCTCAGAGTGGACGATGATCAACAATTCAGGTTATGGTGTTGTCAATAGCCTTTCCCCACGTTTCAATGCTAAATATACAATATTCCAGTACAATAGAGACAGATTTGTAAGGGAGCTTGCTCTTAGGGCGAGTTGGGGAGTTGCAACCAAACTGCCTTCTTTCTCCATATTGTATCCGACACCGTCATATACTGACAAACAGGTGTTTGCTCCCGGAACGATGGCCGACGGTTCTGCTTTTTATGCGTACTACATTTTACCGAGAACTATCGAATACAATCCTGCATTACGTTGGCAGAAAGGACACCAGTCGGAAGTTGGAATTGAGGCTGACATAAAGGGAGTAAAAATCTCTCTGTCGGCATATTACAATAAGACAATCGATGCTTATACATCATACAGTGAATATGAACCATTCACATACAAATGGACTGATCAGAAAGGATTAGAGTCTTCGGCAATACCTTCATCAAACAGAATATATCAAATTGACAGACAGACAGGTATTGTCACAGTGAAGGATATAACGGGAGCTAATCCTGACGAGGTTATCAGCTATACCGAGAAAAACACCTTTGTGGCCAAAACGGTCACATCAAATGAGTCGATGCCGGCAGTCAGAAAAGGTGTTGAATGGGTTATTGATTTCGGACAGATAAAGTCAATCAAGACCTCAATAAGGGTTGACGGTACATATTACAGTTACAAGGGGCTTTCTGAGACTATAATACAGTATTATCCATCTAATTATTCTATGTCTGACGGAGTCACTCCGTACCAATACGTAGGTTATTATGTCGGTACATCAACAAGCAGTACCTATAACGGCAGTACTTCTTCCAAAATCCGAAACAACATAACCTTCACCACACATATTCCTAAGGTTAGGTTGATATTTTCATTAAGACTTGAAGGGTCTCTCTATACGTCGAGCCAAAATCTTTCGGAATATAGCGGCGGACAAGTTACATATCCTGTATCGGGAGACAGTAACATCCCTTCCGGGACAGAGTTTTATGATATCTACACTTATGCTGCCAAGTATCCGCTCTATTATACTTCATTTGATGATCCTGATACGAAAACACCTTTCCTTGAAAAATATCTGTGGGCTAAAGAAAATGATCCTCAATTATTTTCATCTTTGGATAAATTGGTCAGGAGAACTTCTACTAACTACACGTTTCGCAAGAATGTGTATTCGCCATATTTTTCGGCTAATATCAGTGTCACAAAAGAGATCAGCGATATAGCTTCTCTCTCATTCTATGCCAATAACTTCTTTGTAAGTACGGCATTGGTACATAATTCCGCATCAGATGTGGAGACCAGTCTGTATAATTCCGCACTGGTTCCATCTTTCTATTACGGACTTACTTTAAGATTAAAATTTTAAATAATATTAATTAATACATCCTATCTATTATGAGAAAATTACTTTCAATGTTATTATGCGGAGTGTGCCTCGTGGCACTGCTTTGCTCTTGTACTAAAGACGATCCGTACAAAACGTACGACGTAAGTGTTCAGCTTGTTTATCCTGCAGGTAGCGAATTTACTCCTGTTGAAGGAGTAACAGTTAATGCAAGGAACGTGACCACCGATATGCTTTATACCGGTACTACCGATGCTTCAGGAATTGCGACTATTGCAGTTGTAGCAGGTATTTATGAGTTTACATCTACGGAGACCAGAGCTAAAAATGGTACGGCTGTGATGTTTAACGGTCTGAAAACAGGGATTACTGTTACAAAAGAGTGGAAAAACAATCCTCAGACAGTGTCAATTGAGTTGGTAGAAACTGAGGCTAAACAGATAATCATCAAGGAGGTCTATGTGGGTGGATGCCCAAAAAATGATGGCTCTGGCTCTTTCGCAAATGATAAATACATCGTTCTTTACAACAACTCTGAAGTTGATGCCGATCTTACCAATCTTTGTTTTGCCATTCCTATCCAGTACAACTCGTATGCTACCAATGTTGACTATGTTGATGGTGTTCTTTCTTACGAAAGTGAGCATAAAGTGCCTGCAGGTCATGGTCTTTGGACATGGGGTACGGAAACTCCAAAGTTAAAGCCCGGAGAGCAAGTTGTGGTTGCCATGACGGGTGCTATCAACAATACTTTGACTTACAACTATTCAGTTGACTTGAGCAAATCGGATTACTATGCAATGTATGATCCTGAAAGTGGGTATAACAATGCAGCCATGTATCCGACCCCATCTGAAAACATAGCAACAGCTCATTATTTGAAAGCATACCGATACGGTGCCGGCAGCGGTTGGACAATATCTGTGGCCTCTCCGTCCTTCTTTATCTTCATTACGCCTGAGGGGGTTACTCCGCAATCCTTCTTTGAGGATACCAGCAACGAAAATCTTTATAATAATCTTGCTGCAATGAAGCGTAAATGGGTTCCTTCAGACTGGGTCGTAGATGCAGTTGAAGGCTTTAAGATAGGTGAAGGTGCCAAAAACAAAAAACGTCTGATTACCGAAGTTGATGCAGGAAGTATTGCTTTCATTAACACCAAAGGTTATACAATCTATCGTAATGTAAATAAGGAGGCAACCGAGGCCATTGCTGGAAATACAGGTAAGATCGTTTACGGCTATTCCGGTGGTACTACAGATATTGAAGAAGGCACAACTGATCCGAGCGGCATTGATGCTGAAGCCTCAATCCAGAATGGAGCCCATATCATCTTTATGGATACAAATAATTCAACAAATGATTACCATTTGCGCAAGGAAGCTGCATTGAGAAAATAATCAAATGAAACGATATTTAACTAAACTTGGATTGATCGCTTTGCTTGCCGTCATGCTCCCATGCAATGCTGCGGCGCAGCCTTCAGATAAGAATTTGTACAGTTTTGATTACATCAAAAACTCTAACGGATGGCTTACAAGCTATAATGCCGCAGGTTTATGTGTGCTTCCTGTTCAGAGTATATCCATTGCAGAGGCATACGCCAATAAGAGTAATGGTGACTTTATTAATTACTATCAGTCCAATAACAGTTACAATATCGGAGCTCAGACGGAATCGTTTTTACGTATAGGTGAAAAAGTCTTCACCTACGGAAAACTTTCATACGACAATTTTAGAGGGGAAAATATGGGTGGATCAGTCTTTATCGACCCATATTTTTCCTCCTTTAATATTGTTGAAATGTCCGATACGACGTACGGACGTAAAAGCAAAGAGATGTATCATCTTGTCGGAGGAGTAGGTTATGATTTTGGCAAAGGCTTCCGAATTGGAGGCAAAGTGGATTACACAACCGGCAATTATGCCAAGGCAAAAGACTTGCGTCATACCAACTTTTTGCTTGATATGATTGTTACGGCCGGGGTAAGCTATCAGATCGGGAATGTGCTTGATATAGGTGTCAATTATTTATACAGGCGAAATATAGAGAGTCTCGATTTTGAAATATACGGCACCACCGACAAGTTTTACTACACTCTGATTGATTTTGGGGCTTTCTATGGTCAGAGAGAACAATCCGGAGAGAGAGGATATTCCAACCAAAGCGATAAAATGCCGAGTGTGAGCATTTTTAACGGTGCCTCACTGCAGTTGGATTTCACACTTTCACAAAAAGCTCACTGGTTTAATGAATTTTCGTACAGAGCACGTAACGGATATTACGGCAAAAAGTCTGAAAATTCCATAACTTATATAGAAGATAACGGTATGGAACTCGATTATTCGGGGCTACTCTCTCTTGACAGTAAGAGTTCATTACATACCGTAAAGTTATCAGCCTCGTACAAACATCTGGTAAACAACGAGAATATTTATCAGGAAAACAGCGTCGGCGGTCGTACAACTATTTCATATTTTGGTAGTAATGAGGTACTTGACAGAACTACCGTCAATGGAAATATAGAGTACACAGCCAACCTGGGTGTTAATTCTTATATGCCGAAGTGGATTATCAAGGCGGGAGCCGACGGCTTCTACAGATATCTTACCACATCCATCTACCCTTTTTACAGAAAGCAAAATGTTCTCAGCGTAAATACATATTTGACAGGTCATTATAATATTATAAGAGATAAAGATATTTATGGATTTACACTCGGAGCAGGTTATGGGTTTGGAGGTGGAACAATGTTCGAAGACGGGACTTATGTAGCTGTGACTAATCAAAAAGTGCCTCGTACAGCCGAATATGCACTTCAGAGAGAATATGAATATCTTACGGCAAACAGACTTAATGCTTCTGCTGCGCTGCGGTACTCCCGTTTCTTCAACAAGGGTATTACAGGATATGCAGAGCTGAATTATAAATTTAAAGACGGGTTGAATTTAATGTACCTAAAGGGCAATACTTATCACAGCGTCACGTTAACACTTGGCCTTTCTTTCTAACAACACATAACATAATGCGCAGATTTTTTCTTTTTTTGTCGCTTCTATCGACTCTTGCGATGGGCTTTGCTTTTGGACAAACGGTACCATACCCAGAGAAAATGCCTCTTGATCCTAAAGTCAGGGTCGGAAAGCTTGACAACGGATTGACTTACTACATCAGACATAATGAAAATCCTAAGGATAGAGCTGATTTTTATATTGCCAACAATGTTGGGGCAATGCAAGAGGATGATAACCAGAATGGCTTGGCTCACTTTTTAGAACATTTGGCTTTCAACGGACTTGAACATTTTCCCGACAAGGAGATGTTAAATTTTCTTGCAGCCAACGGAGTTAAGTTTGGTGCGAATGTAAATGCATACACTTCAAGAGTCAGGACAGTTTACAACATCTCAAATGTGCCTCTGTACAGGGAGAGCTTTGTTGACTCGGTTTTACTCGTTTTGCATGATTGGTCATATTACATTTCGTGCGAGAACGATCAGATTGAGGCAGAACGGGGCGTAATACGTGAAGAGTGGAGACGTGGAGATGATCCGCGATCCAGAATGCAGGACAAGCAGGATTCTTTGGCCTATTTGGGCTCCAAATATTCTAAAAGAACTGTAATAGGAGACTTCGATATCATTAATAATTTCGAACGTCAGACACTGATAGATTTTTATCATAAGTGGTATCGTCCGGACTTGCAGGCTGTGATAATAGTAGGAGATATTGATGTGGAGGAGATGGAGGCAAAGGTTAAAAGTCTTCTATCGACTCTGCCGAAAGTGGAGAATGGGGCACAGAAAGAAGTCTATGATATTCCTTATCTGACTGCTCCTCTGATAGGAGTAACTACCGATTCAGAGATATCATACGTTACTACGAAACTCCTCCTCAAACAGCCGTATCCGGCAAGGTCTGAACTTGACAGGAGTGAGACGTACAAGGCGCGATATATTAAAAATATTCTTATCGAGATGTTTTCGGCCAGACTTGCAAAGGTCAAAGAGGAAGAATCATCACCTTTCCGCAGTGCGGTTGCTGTAAACGGGCAACTTTCTCAGTGCCGTTATACGACTCTTATTACCACCACTCCAAAAGATGAGAAGAAACTTTTGGACAATTTGGAAGCCATTTTACTTGAAATCAAGAGGGCTGAAAAATATGGTTTTAACCAAAACGAATTTGAGGCTGCAAAGGTTAACATATACAAAAAGAGCGGCCTCAAGATAGATGTGGATGCGGATGATGTGACCAATGGAAAGCTGGTCAGCTCGTATGTGGATCATTTTACAGGGGGGATACCATATATGGATCCATTTGAGCAGCAGAAAATATGCAGAGAGGTCTTCAATTCAATCACCCTTAAAGATGTCAACAATTTGATACCGGAGTGCTTCTCAAAGAGCGAGAAGATTGTCATATTTTCTATGAATGATACAAAGAAAGAGATTGCTCCTTCACAGGAGGAGGCTCTTGGAATCTTTGCAAAGGTTGATACTATGGAGGTAAAGCCGTTTTCGACAGATGAAAAAGACGCCTCAGGGCTGAAGGTGGATGCTCTTCATGGAAGTAGGATTGTCAAGACAAAGCCCCTCAAAAAGTTTAATTCGCAAGAGTGGACTCTTGCAAACGGCATAAAGGTCGTATGGACTCCCGTCAAGACCTCACAGAAAAAAATAGATATGATCATGACAGGAAGAAGAGAGATTGGCTATGGAATGCATGATGATGTAAAGGCTCTCAAAGCTACTAAGGAGTATGTCAGAAGGATGGGAGTACGTGACTACTCTGCAGACGATGTGCGTAAGGCTTTGAAAAATACCGATTTGCGTACGAACGTAAATATTAAGGCAAAATATACTGAGGTTGGAGGATCTTCGTCCGTAGGAGATTTCGAACAGATGCTTTCAATGCTTTATCTGTATCTTACGGAACCGAATTTCAGCAAGAAAGAGTATGACAAATTTGTACGTGATCAGATAGAGTTATTAAAGCGTGGTGAATCGGAGAAAGTGAAAGCTAACGACACAGCCGACATTATCCTGCATAACCACCACCCATGGGCGGAAACGGTAGATATCGATACTTACAATCGTGTGGACTTGAATATGGCTAAGTCAATCTATATGCAACATTTTGCCGATATGAAAGACTACGTTTTCTTCCTTAGCGGCACAATGTCTGAAGAGGAGGTTAAACCATTGGTGGAAAAGTATATAGGATCGCTTCCTACTTCTGCGGCAAAAGTAAAATATCCTAAGAGTGATTACCGATATGTTCAGAAGGATATTGATTTCAGGGTTGAGGGGAAAGAGAAAGAGATACCAAAATCCGACGTGACCTGCATCTATCACGGTGCAGTGCGATACACAGCTGAAAACAATATGATCTTCAAATACTTGAGATATGTTCTGTCAATGCGGTATCTGGCTTCAATCAGGGAGGAAAAAGGTGGAACATACCATATAGGAGTCACTTCTGACTTGTTTAGTGACAATGGTGGCTGGTATGATGTCACCGTTGACTTTGAAACCAATCCCAAGATGACGGACGTTTTGATTGAAGAGGTGGATAAAGGGCTTGCCAATCTCGCCGAGACCGGACCGTCAGAGCAAGAGATGGATGAGACTTTGAAATATTTACTGAAAGCTAATGCGGAAGTAAAAGAGATCAATGAGAAAATGGTCTCATATACACATAACAAGGTGATGAATCTCTATATAGACGGAGAAGATCTCCGAACAGATGATGAGGAGCTAATAAAGTCGGTGAGTGCCAAGCAAGTACAAAAAGCGGCAAAGACTTTGCTGAAAAATCACGAATTTATATTCGTATTTTCCGAAAAATATAAACCAAATAAATAACTATGAACTGTCAATTTACAAAAAAGAACTGGATGAAGCACCTCCTGCAGTGGGGAGTGTTAATAGCTATTATTATTTTCCTGACGAAGGTATTCGGAACTAAAACATCTGATCCTGAATCTTATTGCCCTATGGGTGGGCTTGAGACCCTTGCTACTTACCTTGTCAACGGATCAATGGCTTGCAGCATGACAATGGTACAGATAATGATGGGAGCAATCTTGGCTCTCGGTGTTATTCTGTTCGGCAGACTCTTTTGCAGCTACGTCTGTCCGCTTGGCCTGGTCAACGAACTATTCTATCGTTTGCGACGCAAACTGAAGATAACCGCTATCCGCATTGCGAATGGATCTGTAGCGGATAAAGTATTGAGAATTATCAAGTACGCTTTGCTGTTTTGGATTTTCTATATGACACTTTCTTCAAGTGAGCTGTTTTGCAAAAACTTCGATCCCTACTATGCTTTTGCCACAGGGTTCAAAGGAGAAATTACCCTTTGGATGTCGCTTATCGCAATAGGTGTATTATTCCTTGGCTCACTGTTAGTTGATATGTTTTGGTGCAAATATATTTGCCCTCTCGGAGCAGCAAGCAATATTTTTAAATTCACTTTGTGGTCGTTGGGCTTGATTCTCATATATGCAATTTTAGCTCTTCTGGGAATCAATATTCCGTGGGTATATCTGCTGATTGTTTTGTGTCTTGCAGGTTATTTGCTTGAGATCCTGTGCGGACGCAAGCCTAAACTCAATCCGCAACTATTGAAAGTCGTTCGCAACGAAGAGAAATGTACCAACTGTAAAGTTTGCGAAAAGAGATGTCCTTATCATATTGCCATTTCGGAATATAACAAGGTTTCAAATGTGGATTGTACACTTTGCGGTGAATGTGTTGCAGCTTGTAAGCCGGAAGCACTTACCATAACTAAATGTAAGAGTGGAAAATATTTGCCGGCTATTATTGTAGTTGTATTGTTCTTTCTGGCGCTCTATCTTGGAAGCAAGACAGAACTGCCTACAATTGATGTGAAGTGGAATACGGAGCAAACAGAAGGCATTACTTTGAAAACAATGGAGATGACAGGACTGAACTCAGTTAAATGCTATGGCAGTTCAATGGCTTTCAAAGCCAAATTAGAGAGAATAAAGGGTGTTTATGGGGTTAAAACATTTGTTAAGAGGCATGTGGCCGTTATCACATACGATCCGGCTCAAATAGATGAGGAAGGCATACTTAAGGCGACGTACACTCCGACGGTATTCAGAATCAACTCTCCTGAGCAGGATGTCACTTTTTTGAAAATCATCACTATTCGTACTGAAAACATGTATGACCGGATGGATCCTAACTATCTTGGGATGCAGTTCCGCAATACAGGTAAGAAATATTATGGTCTTGAGACAGAATTTGCGTGTCCTCTAATTGTACGCATTTATATGCATCCGGATGAGACCTATGACAAAGATTTCCTAAAAGGAGTTGTTGAGGCAAAAGTGCTTGAAATGCCTATTGCCGGAGGAGAAACTAAAGAAATTCCGTGTAAGTATGACTTCGTTAAACTGGAAGAGGGAGAAGATACGATAGCCATCCGCCCATATCTCGAGAAAATGTTCAAAGGTTTTAACGCCGAATTCCAGGAAAGAATCGATGAGTTTGCCGGCAAACCTCAAGAGATGGTAGAGTTTTCAAACCAAAATTACGAAAAACCTATAGTTCTCAACAGTATGTCTTACTTGAGCAATTGGATGTCCCAGCAAGATGGTGTTATAGGAGTCTATCTTGTTTTGAATGATGAGAATATGCCTTCGATTCGCATTAAATATGCAAAAGATGTGACTACCGGAGAGAAACTTCGTGAGATTGCCAATCAGCCTAAGTGGAATATTGAATATAAAGATGGTCCTAAAGAGGAAAATGGCCGTTTTACTTTTGAGCAGGAAGGTAAAATAATACCCGTATTATAATAATGAAAATAAAAACTTTACTTTTGAGCTTAATGCTCTTATCCACTTCGGTAATCCTTCGTGCCGATGAGGGAATGTGGCTGATCAATATGATTGAAAAAGGTCTTGCCGTTAAAATGCAGGAAAAAGGTTTGAAACTTGATCCCAATGTATTATATGACGAAAATGCCGTATCTATCAGCGATGCAGTAGTTTCTTTGGCGTTCAGCTGTACCGGAAGTATGATTTCAAATGACGGCCTGATGATCACTAATCATCATTGTGCCTACTCGGATGTGCACGCTTTGAGTACTCCCGAGCATAATTATCTTGAAGATGGCTTCTGGGCTATGGATCGCTCTAAAGAACTCCCTGTTAAGAGGGAGGGAATCTTTTATCTCAAAAAGGTAATAGATGTTACTACTGAGGTGCAAGCCCTGAAAGACTCACTGCATCCTGAGGGGAAAGTTTTCGGTATGCGGAAGGTTTACAGCATTATTGAGACAAAATATCAAAAAATGTATGAGGGGCAGGGAGAGGTATCATGCGCTTCCATGTGGAGTGGCAATAAGTATTATATGGCTCTTTATGCAATATATAAAGATGTCAGATTGGTGGCAGCTCCTCCTGTTAGTATAGCTTCCTATGGAGGAGAAGTGGACAATTGGGAATGGCCGCAGCACAAGGGGGATTTTGCAATTTACAGAATATACACTGCTCCCGACGGCTCTCCTGCCGAGTATTCACCGGACAATATACCCATGAAGCCTAAAAATATCTTAAAGGTTTCAACGGAAGGTTTCAAGCCGGGCGATTTCACTATGGTAATAGGTTATCCCGGACGTACGGACAGGTATGCTTCCTCATTTGGGGTTACCAATATCGAAAAACTCGCTAATCCTATTGAAGCTTCTTTGGGTAAGGGGCAGATGCAAATAATAGATGGCTGGATGAATTCCGACCCGAATATCAGGTTAAAATATGCCGACTACTATTTTAGTTTAACCAATGTACAGGAGATTAGAGAAGGAGAAATCTATTGCTACAATAGATTTAAGGTAGCTCAGATTAAAAAAGAACAGGAGAAGCAGATGCAGGCCTGGATAATGTCCGATACCACCCGCGCCGACAAGTGGGGCAATTTGATGACACTGCTTGAGCAAAAGTATCGGGACGTGGCTCCCATCGAGAAGCAGATCGGTTATTATAGAGAAACTTTGGTTAGAGGTGTCAGGTTCCATTCTATCCTCAATCAGACAGAGAGATTTGCAAGAGATATTGACAGGAAAGGCAAAACTTCGTTTGTCCTGGCGGACAACGAGAACTATCTCGAGCTCATCAATGATGCCTACGACCAGATAGACGTGAGGGTCGAAAAAGATCTGACGTCTTATGCCTTCAGGGAGTTTTTTGCGAATGTGGATTCTGCCTTTTGGGGAAAGTATCTTTGCGAACTTTATGACAGGATGGGAGGAGATACCGAGAAGATTAACAACTACGTTTGGGATAATTCAATTTTCGGCAGCGAGGAGGTCCTGATGCGGTATGTTACTCAAAATCATACACTTGCCGAGTATCAGGCAGATCCTATGATTATGGTAGGATGGTCCACCAAAATGCTTGGGCTTAATCAACAAAAAGCCAAATTGGAGATGGGGACAACAGTATCTCAGCTTGAAAAGCAGTACAAGGATGTACTTTACTTCATGAGAAAAGATCAGGGAATCCCTCAGTATCCTGATGCAAACTCAACAATGAGGCTTACTTACGGTACTGTTTGCGACTTACAGCCCATAGATGGCGTGACTGTGAGATATCATACCACTCCGAAAGGAATTCTCGAAAAGTACGATCCGGACAGGTATATATACACCCTTAAACCTGAGTTGAAAAGACTTTATGAAAGTAAAAATTGGGGTCGATGGGCTGATGCCGGAACCGGAGAGTTGCATGTGAATTTCCTTACTGACAATGATATTACCGGCGGTAATTCCGGAAGTCCCGTGCTTAACGGCAATGGTGAGCTTATCGGTCTTGCTTTTGACGGTAACAAAGAGTCTCTTGCCGGAGATACATACTTTGATCCGGCGATGAACAGGTGTGTTTGTGTAGATATTCGATATGTGATGTGGATACTTGACAAATATGCCGGGATGAATTATATCGTGGAAGAGATACTTGGCCAACAGTAGCCCTATTCTACGAAGCCAAGTGTGGCGACACTAACCTCAAAGTGTTGTAACAATATTGTTATAATTGCCTCGAGAGTGGAGCCTGACGTGAGTACATCATCCACAATTAACAGATGAAGGATGCCTTTCGAGTTTAGTCTTGACGCAACGTCGGGATTCATTCGGAAGGCGTTTTTTACATTCTCCCGCTTTGCGTCTCCGGAGAGCCTGGTTTGCGTTTTTGTTCGTTTTACGCGACTTACAAGGTCGGAAACTACTGGAATATGTTTTGTGAGACTGAGACTGTCAGAGAGCCCGAAACAGATCGTTTCAGCCTGATTGTATCCTCTCTTCCATCTGCGCAGCCTGTGTATCGGGACAGGAACAATAGCATCTATGTGTTCAAACCCTGCTCCTTCGCGCAAATATGTTCCGAGCAGAGAGCCCATTCTCCGCCCGAGTCCGAGTCGCCCATCATATTTTATTTTGTGTACGATATGGCTGTATCCACCGGTGTTGCGGTAAAAGAAAAGAGATGCGGCTCTCTGAATACCGCACCTTTGGCTCATCCTGACCTCGGCGGGGTTGTCGTACCATTTCCAAAAATAAGTCAAGGGAATGTCTGAATAACACTTCAGACAGAGGTCATGCTCGCAACCGCTAAGAAGGGTCCCGCAGACAATGCACCGTCTGGGAAAGACTAAATCCCTCAAGGCGGATGCATAATAATTCAATTCTCTAATCCAACGCTTCATGCCAACTATTTTATGCAAACTTATAAAAAATAGAGTAATTTTGTGGTATGTTTGATTTTATTCATATCACATTTATCGATATCCTTGACATTTTGCTTGTAGGATTTCTTATTTATCAGATTCTCAAGCTTATCAGAGGGACTGCCGCAGTGCGCATTTTTGCCGGCATTCTGATTCTGTTTGTTATTTGGGTTGTTGTCAGGGCTTTGAATATGAAGCTTCTTTCAATGCTGATGGGACAGATACTCGGAGTAGGTACGGTGGCATTGATAGTGATCTTTCAGCCTGAGATTCGCAGGTTTCTGCTTCATTTGGGAACGAATGTATCAAACAGGGAAGAGGGTATCTGGAAGCATTTGTTTAACGGGCCGAAAGGCAGTGTAATGTCCTCAGTGGCACTGGAGGAGCTTACAGGGGCATGCAGGAAGATGTCCGAGACCAATACGGGTGCGCTGCTGGTATTTAGACATACCTCTTATTTGAACTCATATATTGAGACCGGAGATGAAATTAATGCCGATATAAACCGTCGGCTCATTGAAAATATTTTTTTTAAGAACACGCCTCTTCACGATGGGGCAATGATTCTCAGCCACGACAAGATTATTGCCGCACGTTGTACGTTGCCTATTTCTGAAAGTATGAATATCCCTCCTCAGTACGGAATGAGACATCGTGCTGCCATCGGGATTACCGAAGGAACAGATGCCACAGCCGTTGTGGTCTCCGAGGAGACGGGGGAAATCTCTTTTATTGCGAACGGTGAGATGAAAAAGATGAACAGTATTACGGAGCTAAGGTTGGCAATAGAAAATTCGTATAAGTGAATTTAGAACAAAAAATAGGCTTTGACAAGGTTAGAGCACTGATTTCCAATAAGTGCGCAACGCAGTATGCAATCGATAAGGTGGCGGAAGAGGAGATATCCCGTGACGCTCAGGAGATAATGCTCAAGTTGCAGCTTACTGATGAGATGAGGCTTATCTGCATGTTTGAGGATAGTTTCCCATCGACAGGGTATGTTGGCACGAAGCATTTTCTGCTCCCCCTGACTTTAGAGTCCTCATATATTGACCTTCCTTCCATGGGACTGTTGCGCACCTCTCTTGAGACGCTAAAGAAGATCATCACTTTCTTTGCGGCATGCAAAGATGATTTGTACCCCAATCTGAGGGAGCTTTCAAGGTCAATAGTCTTTTATCCCGAGGTCGGGAGAAGGATTGAGAACATAATAGACAAGTACGGGGAGATAAAGGATACGGCTTCGCCTGAATTGCAGACTATCCGTCGAACGATGAAGGATAAGGAGGGAGCGATATCAAGGCGTATTGCTTCTATCTTGAAGCAGGCCCAGAGTGACGGAATTGTGGATGAAGATGCTTCCGTTTCCATGAGGGACGGGAGAGTCCTTATTCCTATTGCTGCCGCAAATAAAAAGAAGTTGCCGGGCTTCATATATGATGAGTCAGCCAGCGGTAAGACTGCTTTTATTGAGCCTATGGAGGTTATCGAACTTAACAATCAGGTTAGAGAGCTTCAATTTGAGGAACAGCGCGAGATTTTGAAAATCCTCGTCTCTTTTACGGATTTCCTGCGGCCTTATTTAACGGAGCTGATAGCTGCTTCCGAATATATTGGAGAGCTGGATTTTATTCGTGCAAAGGCGCAAGTATCACTTGACATGATTGCGGGAATGCCGATTCTTTCGCAGAACGGAGAGATGAATTTACGCAAGGCGCGTCACCCTCTGCTGGAAAGTGCACTTAAGCGTGAGCATAAGGAAATTGTACCGCTCAACCTCTCTCTTACAAAGGATAAGCATATTCTGCTGATCTCAGGACCTAATGCGGGTGGAAAATCAGTCTGCCTCAAGACGGTCGGGCTGCTTCAGTATATGTTTCAGTGGGGGATGTTGATTCCTTCTTCCGAAGTTTCGGAAATGATGATTTTCGATGAGATATTTATCGACATAGGAGATGATCAATCGCTTGAAAATGACCTGAGTACGTATAGCTCTCATCTTAACAACATGAAATATACGGTTAACAATGCTACTTCTCGATCCATGGTATTGATTGATGAGTTCGGCAGCGGTACTGAGCCTGCGGCGGGAGGAGCGATTGCCGAGGCGGTGCTTGCGAACCTTGACAGCATTGGAGCTTATGGCGTCATTACAACTCACTATACAAATCTTAAACTCTATGCAAACGGCAGTAGCGGTGTTGTAAACGGGGCCATGCTGTTTGATGTGGCCAATATTACCCCACTTTTCAAGTTGGAAATAGGGCTGCCGGGCAATTCATTTGCTTTTGAACTGGCTCGAAAAATAGGTTTGCCGGAGGTAATCATCAAGGATGCGGAGGTGCGAGCAGGGACGGAATTTGTGAGCATTGAGCGTAATTTGCGCAAGATTGCGAAAAACAAGAGATCTTTGGATGAGAAACTGGCCCGCATCAGGACGACCGATAAGACACTTGAAAGCCTGACCGACAAATACCAGAAAGAACTGGATGAAATCAAGGCTTTGAAGAAGAGTATAATAGACGATGCAAAGCGAGAGGCAAAGGAGATTTTGGCAGAGTCCAACAAGAAAGTAGAGCAGACCATTCGCGAGATTCGCGAAACTCAGGCTGAGAAAGAAAAGACCAAAGAGATACGAAAAGATTTGGACGATTTTCGCGAACAGATTGAGAGTCGTAAGGAGGATGAGACGGACAAAAAGATAACTCAGAAGATGGAGCAAATCATCGCTCGAAAGAAGAGAGAGCAGGAGAGAAAGGCAAAGCGTAGCGGTGAATCGCTCAAAAAGCCGTTACAGAGCGAGAAAAAGATCGAAGAGGAGCCGCTGAAAACAGGAGACAAGGTTAAGATTAAAGGGAGTGATATGGTGGGGGAGATAACTCAGATTTCCGTAAAGAATGTATCAGTATCGGTAGGTAACATAATCAGCAAGATGGCTATTGACAAAGTAGAACGCATTTCCAATCAGCAATATAAAGAGAGTGTTCGGAGTAACAGGACTACTCCCGTCGGTTATGATACCACATCTATTTCCATGCGCCGACTGGATTTTAAGCCACAGATTGATATAAGAGGGGAGAGGCTTAATGATGCTATGGATATTGTAACAGGGTTCATAGATGATGCCATTATGGTCGGGATGGGAGAGGTATCCATTCTACATGGAAAGGGAAACGGGGTGCTTCGCCAGGAGATTCAGAAGTACCTCAGGACCGTACCGGGGGTGGCTTCCGTTCATGACGAGTCCATAGAACACGGTGGTACGGGAGTAACAATTGTAAAATTAGATTATTGACAATATGAAAAAAATATTTCTTATCGTGGCGGTTGCCGTCATGGGGTTGAGTACGGTATCGTGCAACACTGCCGAAAAAGATGTTCGGGAGTGTGTTAACGGTTTTTTGACAGCTTATTTTCAGACGGATTATACTACTGCATTGACTTTCTGCACAGACAATTTAGCTGAAATACTTGAAATGACTCTGTCTGACAGAGAGTTTGCCGACGAGGCGATAAAAGAAAAAGTGATGGAAGCCTCACGAAAAACCACATACAATGTGCTCAGTATTGACCTTAAAAGCGTGCCGGGTACGGCACTGATTGAATACGAGATAATTGCGCCGAGCTCTGAACGCCCAATCCGAAAAACCCTCACTGTCACCAAAGTAGATAAGCAGTGGAAGATTTCCGGAATGTAACTTTCAAAACGACTATTTCCCGAAGGCCTTTTTGCATTTATCGATAGCATCAAGCTTTTCCCATCCGAAGAACTGGATCTCGCGTGTAACTCTCTTCCCGTCACGGATTAGTTCTACTTTTTTGGTGTAGGGAGTCCTGCCCATGTGTCCATAGGCTGCAGTCTCTTCGTAAATAGGATTTTTCAGATTGAAATAATCAATGATATAAGCAGGCCTCAGGTCAAAGATCTTGCCAATAATCTGAGCTATCTCACTATCCGACTTATTGACCGTTGAGGTGCCGTATGTGTTGACAAATATGCTGACAGGCTCTGCTATGCCGATAGCGTATGAGATCTGAACCAGCATCTCACTTGCAATGCCTGCAGCCACCATATTTTTAGCAATGTAACGTGCTGCGTATGTGGCTGAGCGATCCACCTTGCTTGGGTCTTTGCCTGAAAAGGCGCCACCGCCATGAGCACCCTTGCCACCGTAGGTGTCTACTATAATCTTCCTGCCCGTAAGACCTGTGTCTCCGGCAGGCCCGCCGATCACAAATTTTCCGGTAGGATTGACATGAAGGATATAGTCTCCTTTGAAAAGTCCGGCATTTTTGGGGCTGAGTTGTGCAACGAGTCGGGGAATCAGGATGTTCTGTATGTCGGCTTTGATTCGGCTCTGGTCGACTGAGTCATCATGTTGAGTCGAAATGACGATAGTATGTACTCTGACGGGAGTATTATTTTCATCATATTCTATAGTGAACTGACTCTTGGCATCAGGGCGAAGATATGGCATTGGAGATGGAGATTCTCTCCTTATCCTGGCAAGTTCTATGAGTGCTGCATGTGATAAAGCCAAAGGAAGGGGCATATATTCATCCGTATCTGTACAGGCATAGCCGAACATCATTCCCTGGTCTCCTGCTCCCTGTTCTTTTTGGTCAACTCCCATTGCAATGTCGGCTGACTGCTCATGCAGAGCAGAAATGATTCCACATGAGTCCGCATCGAAGCGATATTCACTTTTGGTATAACCTATCCTTCTGATAGTATTTCGTGCAATAGTTTGGATATCGACGTAAGCATCTCTTGAGCTGACTTCTCCGGCAATAACTACTAATCCTGTGCTCACAAAGGTTTCGCAGGCAACTCTTGAATTCGGGTCTTGACGAAGAAAATCATCAAGAATGGCATCTGAAATCTGATCGGCAACTTTGTCCGGGTGTCCCTCAGATACCGATTCAGATGTAAATAAATATGACATAACGTATAATTTATAATAAAAAAAATCATCCTTTAGGTGGATGATTTGACATACAGAAAACGCTGAAAACTATAATTATCTATTTTAGCAATTTTTTTAAGTGGTTGCAATCAGTCAAATCCTCCACTATTTCGGCCGCGAAGGTAGGTATTAATTTTAGATATTGTACAAAATTTTGGGCAAATTGCTGCGGTTTGTGTACTTTCGTGTATTGAAATCTATTCTAAATCTAACTCTATGAAACAATTGTTTAGACAAATTGTTCTAATCCTGTTCTGTCTGTCGATTGCTGTCGCTATGTTTGCTCAGGTAACAACTTCTTCAATCAGTGGTAAAATAAGTGATGACAGGGGTGCTCTCGGGGGTGTTGCCGTTATTGCGACACATACCGCTTCCGGCACTCAGTATTATTCAATTACGGATAATTCAGGCAATTACCGTATTATGAATATTTTGCCGGGAGGTCCTTATTCTATCAAGGTTCAATTATTAGGCTATCGTACTGTCGGCGCTTCAGGTATTTATATTGCTCTTGCCGACAATTTTGCATACAATATCATCATGGAGGAAGAGGCAATCGATTTGGAGGAATCGGTCATCACGGCAAAAGCAGCTATCTCCAATATGAGCTCTGATCGTGCAGGAGCCATTACTTCAATTGACGTTCGTTCTATTCAAAATGTTCCGACTGTCAGTCACAGTATCAACGATCTTTTAAAGTTAACACCTCAGGCCTATATTTCAGGAAGTTATGCTTATGTCGGCGGAGGTAACTACCGTCAGTCATACGTAACTGTCGATGGTTCGGCATTTAACAATGCTTTCGGGATCGGTACAAACCTGCCGGCAAACGGCTCGCCGGTCTCTTTGGATGCGTTAGAGCAGGTTTCTATTGCCGTTACTCCGTACGATGTGCGTCAGAGTGGATTTACCGGAGGTTCTATCAATGCAGTGACACGTTCCGGATCAAATGAATTTTCCGCATCGGTTTATTCATACTTCAATAATGAGAAGTTTGTCGGGACGAGAGTCGGTGATGTGGATTTTTCTGTGAGTAAGCTGCAGAAGTTGACCTACGGCTTCCGTGCAGGAGGTCCGATAATCAAGGATAAGCTGTTTTTCTTCGCAAATCTCGAAATTGACAATTCAGTAGAGCCGGGACCGGCACAAGTAGCTTCCACCCTGTCAAATCCTTACACTGACGGCTCTGACAATGTCGCACGACCTTCCGCTACTGTGATGGACGCTTTGAGTAGCTATCTCAAGAATACATATAATTACAACACAGGGGCTTATCAGGGATACTCCTCAAAGAGTCCGGGCTTTAAATTGCTGGCTCGTCTCGACTGGAATATTAGCAGAAATCATAAATTCAATATACGTTACAGCAATACCAAGGCAAAAAATCCTTCAGCTCCTTCAAATTCAACATCCGGGTTAGGTAATAGAAATTTTACCTCAAATTCACGTACTGCCATGACTGCCCTGTATTTTCAGAATGCAAGATATTATCAGGAACAGAACTTTTCTTCAGTGGCAGCAGAGTTAAATTCCCGTTTTCTTGACGGAAAACTGAACAACATGATGCGGGCTTCCTACTCTCATCAATATGAACCCCGTTCGGTTGATGGTGAAGAATTCCCATTTGTCGATATAGCAGTTGGGGGTAATATTTACACCTCTTTTGGCACAGAATTGTTTTCATACGGCAATTTAAGAGATGTCAAAACTCTCAATTTTACGGATGAGTTCTCATTCGGAACCGGTGCCAATAATTTTTTAGTCGGGGTCCAATACGAGCATAACAACACTAAAAACGGATTCCAGAGATTTGGATCAGGTTATTACCAATTTGCATTTGATACGGAGGACGATTTGATGGCCGCCATAGCAAACGGTACCGTATTCAGCGATCCTCAGCAGTTTGCAATCACCCACTCCAATAAGTCCGACTTTACGCAGGCGTTTCCCACATTCGTTTACAATCAGTTTTCGCTATATTTTCAGGATGAAATATCGTTCAGTGAGAGGTTTAAGGTAACTGCAGGTGTCCGTTTTGAAGTGCCTGTATTTCCTGATCTTAACACATACAGTGAGCAGGTATATAGCACACAATTAGCTGTAAGAGAGAATAATGACGGGCATTATGACACAACGGCCCTTCCGGGCACTTCAATCATGTTTTCGCCGAGGCTCGGCTTTAATTGGGACTTAATTGGCAATCATCGAATAGTAGTACGAGGCGGTACAGGCCTGTTTACAGGTCGTATTCCTTTTGTTTGGGTCGTAGCCCAGGCAGGTGATGCAGGAGTTCTTCAAACCACATATACAGGCGTCAAGGGAAAAGGTGTCGTGCCTACTTTTGTTACGGACAGGCTGGATATGCTCAATCAGGTATATGGAGGCAGTTTTACTCCGGGGACAATCCCTTCAATTTCGAGCTGCTCTCTGATTGACAAAGATCTCAAAATGCCTCAGACATGGAAATCTTCCTTAGCAATTGACTTTAAACTTCCATGGGGGATGACAGCCTCCATTGAGGGCGTCTTCAACAGGGATATCAATCCGACTCGGGTGGTAAACGTGGGGATTAAAGACGGTGTCATGTCTAAGATTGACGACTGTGACGACAACCGTATGTATTACGGTCAATATTATGATTCGACTCTTAAAAATGCTTATTTGCTGACTAATTCGGAAACAGGCGGTTATTACTATTCGGCTACCGCAAAGTTGGAAAAATCTTTCCGGAGCGGTTTTGCAGGGATGGTAGCATATTCATACAGTGGCGCCCAGGTGTTGGGAGACGGTTCCGGTGACCAGATGTATTCGACATGGAATACACCATACACTGTTAACGGCAACAATGCGTTGGAGTTGAGTCCGGCGGGTTATGTTATGCCGCATCGATTGATTGCATCGTTAAGTTACAGATTTGAATATGCGAAGCACCTTGCTACAGCCGTCTCTTTGTTCTATAATGGCGGCCCTCAAGGCAGATTTTCGTACACCTATACTTCCAATATTGTTGGGGATGGAGGCGCATATAATCTGATCTATATTCCAAAGACCAGACGTGAACTTACTTTTTCCGATTATTCATACGTCAATTCTTCAAAGCAACGCGTACTTTATACTGCATCGGAGCAGGCAGAGGACTTTTGGAAATATATAGCTCAGGATAAATACTTATCTGCCCACAGGGGACAATATGCCGAAAGAAACGGGGTTGTGTATCCATGGACAAATCAGTTTGATCTGAAGATTACGCAAGACTTCTTTGTCAATGTGAAAGGCAAGAGAAATACCCTCCGGATAGGTCTCGACATATTGAACATAGGCAATCTGTTAAACTCAAGTTGGGGCAACCTGTACTATTACAACAAATCGAGCATCTTAAAACTTACAAACACTGATGCTTTTAAAAACAGCGAAGAGCCTGTTTATCAATTTCAGCTTAACGGTACCGAAAAGTTGACCGAGACATGGAGCAAGAGGGTCGGCACTGGTTCAACATACTCAATGCAACTTAGTCTTCGTTACATTTTCAACTAATGTGATTTATTACTACATTTGTAGAAAATAGAGAGATTATGAGCAGAGAGATTGAGCAGGGTAAGCGTGCGGAAGATTTAGCCCTTGAGTGGTTGCTGAGTTGTGGTTTTATCCTTAAAGACCGAAATTGGAGATGTGTGCACAGGGAGATAGATTTGATTATGGAGAGAGGCCCTTTTCTTCATATCGTGGAGGTTAAGTCACTCAGACTGCCGTCAGTCAGAGCTCCGTTTGAGCAGGTGGACTGGAGGAAGAGGTACAATCTCATCAGGGCGGCAAGAAGATACGTTGTGCAGAAGAGAGTGTCCAAGGAGGTGGTTTTTGATATTGTCTCGATTACTTTTGATGGGGAAGAGTACCGTTTGG
>JAQUYF010000087.1 GCA_028691975.1 Bacteroidales bacterium
CGCCATGTATAAGGCGGTAGCAGTTTGTCTGAGGATTGCCTGCCAGGCAAAATGCTTTTCGAAGATCAAGGGCCTTGCCGAGAGCATTCTCCCAAAAGTCGGGCATAATGGCAGGGGTGTCGAAACTTAGCACACGCACCGTAATTGAGCCGATCTGATAGTGTCCGCAGGCGAGTATGCTTCCGTCATGGGCACATACCGTGACGATATCTCCCTCTTTAGGAGAGCCTTCAATAGATTGAACGGCACCGGAGAATACCCAAGGGTGGTATCTTTTAAGCGACTCTTCGCGTCCTTTTTTCAGTATAACTTTAGCCATCAGATATTCTTATTTACTCTTTGAGATCCGAGCAGGGTTTTATACATTTTGAGACAGACATAGGCATCTGTAGCCGCGTAATGCATCTGTGCCTCACTTAGAGAGGTCGCTTCCCAATTGGAAAGCTGTTGGGTCTTTGAGACTTTCATCTTTAAGATGATAGCCGACATCTTTCTTACACTCTTTTCCTGAATGCCGTAATCTACCGCAAATTGCTGAAGGTCAATAAAGCGTGACGGGGTAAATTCTCTATACCGTTGGAGTCCGCGAATGTCATCGTGCACTGCAGCTCCGATCTTTGTTATGGCAGGATCTGCCAAAATATCGGCCAGTTGCTTCGGGAGTCCCAGAGTGTTGAGTCTGAACAGAAAAGCTTCCGTTTCGCCTGAGAGCTGAAGCAGTGCGGTGCCACTTCGTGGGGTATTAGGCTGGAATACGGGTTTTGTCTCCGTATCAAACCCGAGGAAGCGCTGTGCTCTCAAGTATTCGATGGCGCGGTCAAATGCCTCTCCCTCTTTTGCGATAATGGAGATAGTCCCTTCAAATGATGCAAAATTAAGCGCTTCTACCTCTTCGGCAGTAATGAATTCAGTAAACATCTAATAAAGTCTTGGGGAGATATATGAATAGGAATACGGCAGCAAGGTCTCTATTCTTTGAAGATTGTTTTTGTCAATATTACTCTTCGAGAAAGGCACTTGCTTTGTGGTAATCTCTTCAGTGTCACACTCTCTGCCATATTTGTAATCGTATGTAAGTTTGCCGTCCTCGGTAAGACATTCATTTTTCAGGGAACTGCTCGGTACGGAGATGTATGACTCAAGCTCTGTGTCGGTAATTCTCAGTGCAAGGTTGTTGTCTTGGCGCAGTGTGGTGTAGCACTCTATGGCGGTATAGACAGCAGGGTCAATGAAGACCAGGTCGTCGGCAAGAAGATCTTTGTAGAGATATTTGCCGTCCTGACGATAGACTCTCAACTCTTCAATTACCGTTTTAAGCGTTTCAATAAGGAAAGGATAGTGGGTACAGCCCAAAATGATCGCTTTAATTGGGGCTTTATTGCCGCTTTTACGATGCTTTTCCACAAGAGATACAAGATTAAATCTTGCATAGTTTTCGGCACTGTTAAGCTGATTATGCAGCATATTGTTGCCGGAATGGTTAAAGTTGTAGGCCCTCATCATATTAACATCCAGAGAGTCGTCTCCATTGCCTATTCTCGGGCCGCGGTAAGAGTCTCTCGGTTCGGTAAGTGCGGGGTTGACAAAGTCAGGTTCGCTGTCAACAGCTTCTGCAAATCCGTAACCTTTTTGGTTGACTACAAAGACACTGCTCTTGATGCCTCTCTGCTGCAGAGATTCTTCGATGGTGCGCTGATAAGCTCCGGAAGCAATTGTCCCGGGGGTGGCAAGGACGCCGATGGCCAGTGGAGCTGCATTTTCCTGAATATTGAGTTTGTCAAGTGTGGCTTTTACTCCTGCGTTGATCACTCCGATGACCTTTACGCCGGTATTGCTCTTCTCAAGCAGAGAACTTACATCGTTAAGTCCGTATGCAGTAGCTGTATTGCATGCGATGACAATAATTTTTACCTGGGATTTAATGCCCGTAGGTCTTAATTCGTAAGCATTTTCATAATATGAGTCTCCCAGGACAAAAAGAGCATCCTTAATGACAAGTTCTTTGAGATAGTCACTTTTGCCGACTGCGTCGTAATTGCCGTAAGGCATATTTGCCTGATCTGCAAGATATACAAAGTGTTCTCCCGCAAAGTCATATATTTTGTCAGGGCTCTTGTCTCCGGTAATGTTGTCAAAACTGTCAAGGGACAGAAACTTTTCAAGAACTGTCAGCCCGCCGGTACCGCTGTCAAATATGCCGATGGCAAGCTGACTCAGATCGGATGGGTATGCTTTGAAATTTGCATAAAATGCAGAAGTACTGTCGCCGAGTGCTTTTTCTACTATAGGAAGAGGGATATCGACTGGTTCTTCCTTTGATGAGCAGCGTCTGACGATTAATATAACTATCAGAAGCGCAATAAGTAGTGTGATAACGGTAACAAGAAATCGAATAAATTTTCGCATAGCTCTTATTTTTTAATAGGTCTATATGTGTAATTGCCGTATTCTGAGGATATTATTACTTCAGTCTCAAGAGAGCTCTCCACATGTCCCAAGATGCGTGCATCTATTGCGAAGCTCTTCGATATAGCTATAATATCTTCGGCAAATTCCCGAGGTACATAGATTTCCATCCTGTGCCCCATATTAAATACTTTATACATTTCATTCCATGGAGTGCCGGACTCTTCCTGAATGACACGGAACAGCGGCGGAACAGGAAACATATTGTCTTTCACTACCTTAACTCCTTCTACGAAGTTAAGAATTTTAGTCTGAGCCCCACCGGAACAGTGGATAATTCCGTGGATATCATGACGGTGCTTCTCTAAGATGCGTTTGATAACCGGAGCGTATGTACGGGTAGGAGAGAGAACAAGTTTACCGTAAGTGAGGCCGCTCTCCGGTTCAATGTCCGTAAGCCTCCTGCGCCCTGAGTAAACATATTTCTCTTCAGTCTGATTGTCATAGCTCTCAGGATATTTTCCGGCCAGGTAGTGGCCGAAAACATCATGTCGGGCAGATGTCAGTCCGTTGCTGCCCATGCCGCCGTTGTACTCATCCTCGTATGTTGCCTTGCCGAAAGAGGCGAGTGCCACAATTACATCTCCCGCCTGAATATTCGCATTGTCAATGATATCCGAACGGCGAATTCGTGCGCATACAGTGCTGTCCACAATAACGGTTTGTACCAAATCTCCCACATCGGCAGTCTCTCCTCCGGTGAGAATCAGCTCAATACCGAGCTCTTTCATGCGGTCGGCGAAGCTCTGTGATCCGGCGATCAGAGCACTTATTACCTCTCCCGGAATTCGCCTGCTGTTGCGCCCGATAGTTGAGGAGAGCATGATGTTGTCTGTAATTCCGACACAGAGAAGATCATCAGTGTTCATTACTATAGCATCCTGAGAGATTCCCTTCCAGACGCTCATGTCGCCTGTTTCTTTCCAATATAGATAGGCAAGAGAACTTTTAGTCCCTGCCCCGTCAGCATGCATGACTGCACAATAGTCTGGATCATTTGTCAGAAAATCGGGTACGACTTTGCAAAATGCCTTTGGAAACAATCCCTTGTCAAGCGTAGCAATCGCCTTGTGCACATCTTCTTTTGAAGAAGAGACACCGCGCTGAGCGTATCTGTCGATGCTGTCCTCTTTCATTATCTGCAGAATAAAAGTTCTCTATATTTCGGAAGCGGCCAAAGTTCGTCATCCACGATCATTTCGAGCTTGTCGGCATTAATACGGATCTTCTCCATGTAAGGCAGTACGGTCTCAGAATATACAGCGGCCTTCTCGGTGAAATCTTCTATTATATTAGCCTCTTTTCTTGCTTCAATCATTCCATGGACATCTTCGCGAAGTTCGTAAATATATTTGGATATCTTCGCTATGGTCTTAAGCTGCTTTTCGCACATTCTCTCTGCATCTTCCGCAGGGAAAAGCTCTTTTATTCCTTTAGCATTGTCTATCAGAGTGTTCTGAAATTTGATAGCCGTAGGTATTATGTGATTGATAATCAAATCGCCCATTACACGCGCCTCAATCTGTAACTTTTTGGTAAAAATCTCGTTCTTTATCTCGTAGTGGGCTGCTACTTCTCTCATTGTAAGGACCTTAGTCTCTTCAAATAAGGCCATGCTTTTCTTGTCTATGTAAGCTTTAAAAGATTCCGGCACGTTAGTGATACCTTTTAGACCGCGCCGTGCAGCCTCTTCATGCCACTCTTTGCTGTATCCGTTGCCCTCAAATCTAATGTTCTTTGACTCTATTATGAGCTCGCGTACAACTTTCAGTACAGCTTCCTCTTTCTCGATACCGTCAGACATATATTTGTCCACCCGTTTGCGGAAATTGGAGAGTTGCTGGGCTACTGCGCAATTGAGGATAAACATCGAAGACGCCACATTGACAGAAGAACCTACTGCCCTAAATTCAAACCTGTTGCCGGTGAATGCAAAAGGGGATGTACGGTTTCTGTCCGTGTTGTCCTGCAGAATCTCGGGGATGGCTTTAACTATGTCGAGACGTTCCCTCTCAGATGCGGCCACATCATCCGTAAGGGTCATATTTTCAATGGAATTGATGACATTGTCAAGTGTCCTTCCTACAAAAACGGACATAACTGCGGGAGGCGCCTCATTACCACCGAGGCGGTAATAGTTGTTGAGGCTGGCGACACTTGCCATGAGCAGGTAGTTGTGCTCATATACTGCCCTTATGACAGATGAAAATACGCTCAGGAACTGAAGATTGGTGCCCGGTGTTGTGCCGGGAGAGAGCAGATTCTCGCCCCTATCGGTCATCATTGACCAGTTGCAGTGCTTGCCGGATCCGTTGATGCCCATAAATGGCTTTTCGTGAAATAAGACCTTCAGGTGGTGCTTTTTGGCCACTTTTTTCATCAATATCATCAGCACCTGATTGTGGTCAACTGCCAAATTGGCCTCGCAATAGAGTGGGGCGCACTCAAACTGGTTTGGAGCTACTTCATTGTGTCGTGTCTTGAGCATAATGCCGAGCTTGTATGCTTCAGTTTCAAAGTCTTTCATAAAGGCCATCACTCTTGAGGGTATAGCCCCGAAATAGTGGTCTTCAAGCTGATGGTCTTTGGCTGCCGTGTGTCCTATAAGTGTCCGGTTGCATATTTGCAAATCCGGACGTGCGCGGAACAAGGCATCATCAACTATAAAGTATTCCTGCTCCAGGCCCAAATTGACAATGACTCTGTTGACATTCTCGTCAAAGAGATTGACCACTTCGAGTGCAGACTTGTTAATGGCTTCAAGGGACTTCAACAGAGGAATTTTCATATCGAGAGCTTCTCCCGTATATGAAACGAATATGGTAGGAATACAAAGTGTCTGATCTAATATGAAGGCAGGAGAACTCGGATCCCATGCGGTATATCCTCTTGCTTCAAAGGTGCTGCGCATGCCTCCGCTGGGGAAGCTGGATGCGTCAGGCTCCTGTTGGACAAGAGCGCTGCCTTTAAAATTTTCAACGACTTCTCCTGACTTGGAGAGGTCAATAAAGGACTCATGCTTCTCTGCGGTGGAGTCTGTCAGAGGGTGAAAAAGGTGTGTGTAGTGAGTCGCACCCTTTTCTACAGCCCAAGACTTCATTCCGGCAGCAATTTCATTTGCAAACGTACGGTCAATCTTCTTTCCATCCTTTATTGCGGATGTAACGGCCTGATATGCCTGAGAGGAAAGGTACTTTTTCATTTGATCCTCACCGAAAACGTTCTCGGCAAAATACTCGGAAACAGGCCTTTCATCGACATAGAAGCGTTCTGCTTTATGGGTTGCAAACTCATCAAGCGCTCTTTGACGGAAACTGCTCATCTATCAATTGATTTAAAATGTGAAATATAAAATATCGGCCACAAAAATACTTTATTTCTTTCAAAAAATATGA
>JAQUYF010000088.1 GCA_028691975.1 Bacteroidales bacterium
AGCGACGACTTTCGTGGCGATCCTGCGTCAGCCCTTCTTGAAGTACTTGACCCTGAGCAAAATACCGCATTCCATGATAATTATCTTGACATCGACTACGACCTTTCAAGAGTGCTGTTTATCACTACCGCAAATAATATCGGCAACATCCATCCCGCCCTTCTCGACAGAATGGAGTTAATCAACGTGTCAGGGTATCTGGCTCAGGAAAAAGTCGCTATCGCACAACAATACCTTGTACCAAAGCAATTAAAAGCTCATGGACTGAAAACTAAGGACTTGGACTTTAACCAAGAGGCTATTGAGACAATTATCGACCAATATACACGTGAATCCGGTGTCAGAGGTCTTGACAAGCAGCTTGCCAAAATCGCGCGTATTACCGCAAAAAAAATTGCGTTGAAAGAGAAGAAGAAAAAGGTATTGGGACCTGAGCAAGTAAAAGAATATCTGGGACTCCCGACAAATATGCATGATCTGCAGGAAGGAAATGAGTGCCCCGGAGTTGTGACCGGACTTGCATGGACAGAAGTAGGTGGCGAAATTCTCTTTGTAGAGTGCAGTTTAAGCGAGGGAAAGGGTGCCCTCTCTACGACCGGCAACCTTGGAGATGTGATGAAAGAGTCTGCCATGATCGCACTGCAATACCTTAAAGCACATCCCGATCTGATCGGTGTCAAACCTAAAATATTTCAGGAGAAGGATATCCATATCCATGTGCCGGAAGGAGCTATCCCAAAGGATGGACCGTCTGCCGGTATTACAATGGTAACAGCCATAGCGTCAGCT
Organism: Bacteroidales bacterium; assembly: GCA_028691975.1. Taxonomy (GTDB): domain Bacteria; phylum Bacteroidota; class Bacteroidia; order Bacteroidales; family UBA932; genus Cacconaster. The sequence continues at coordinate 790 of JAQUYF010000088.1, forward strand.
CTTTGCAATAAGAAAATAAAGAGCGGCATAGCCATGACGGGTGAAATCACTCTCCGTGGCAAGGTTTTGCCTGTAGGCGGCATCAAAGAGAAGATCCTTGCCGCAAAGCGGTCAGGTGTTAAAACCATAGTCCTTTCGGCCGAAAATGAGAGGGACATCAAAGAGATTAAAAATATCTATATTGAAGGTCTTGAGTTTAAATATGTGAAAACTATCGATGAAGTTCTTAAATTTGTATTTTAATCGAATAGTATAAACAACCATGGAGGTTCAAATAGAACAAAGTTGGAAAGATGCTCTTAGTGGGGAGTTTGAGAAGCCCTATTTTGAGCATCTTGTCTCTTTATTGCATACGGAAAAAGCATCAGGAAAGGCCATTTATCCGCCGGGGAGCCTGATATTCAACGCATTCAACCTTACTCCCATAGACAAGGTCAAGGTGGTGATTATCGGACAGGACCCTTACCACGGCTATGGTCAGGCACACGGGCTTTCCTTCTCGGTACCACACGGAGTGACACCTCCGCCCTCTCTACTCAACATCTACAAAGAGATCGAGTCGGATCTGGGAATCACACTGCATAAGGACGGTTCGCTTGAAAGATGGGCTGAGCAGGGAGTATTTCTGCTGAATGCAGTACTGACAGTGAGAGATTCGGAACCTGCTTCTCATAGCAGGATCGGCTGGACTGAATTTACCGATGCTGTGATAAAAACCCTGTCTGACAGACGTACGGGGCTTGTATTTCTGCTGTGGGGCAATTTTGCCAAAACAAAAAAAGAACTTATAGATACCTCCAAGCACTACGCATTTGAAGCCGCGCACCCCTCTCCTTTAGCCAGAGGGGCATTTTTCGGATGCAGACATTTCTCGAAAACCAATGAAATACTTGTCAGGGAGGGGCTGACCCCTATCGACTGGAGTCTTTAAAAATTTCATAATTCACATAAAAGCTATACCTTAGCACTTTAATTATCATCATAATGAAGACAGCGTTATTTCCCGGCTCTTTTGACCCATTTACTCTCGGTCATTTGGACGTGTTACATTCAGCCTTGAAACTATTTGATAAAGTGGTAGTTGCCGTTGGTTACAACAGCACCAAGGGAGGATTTTTCGATCCCGAAATAAGAGTGGAAATTATCAAAAAGGCGACTGAAGGGATGAAAAATGTGGAAGTATGCTCTTATACCGGACTTACAGTCGATTTCTGTAAGGAAAAAGGAGCCAACTGCATTATCAGAGGTTTGAGGACAACTACAGATTTCGAACTTGAAAGTGTTATTGCTCAGGCAAACAGAGAGATGAATCCCGATATACTGTGCATTTTTATTCCTGCAGGACACGAATATTCTTTTATTTCCTCTACCGTAGTACGGGACGTACTTATCAACGGTGGAGATGCCAAATGTTTCCTTCCAAAGAATGTTGATATAGAGCATTATCTTAAAATGCGTGACTGATATGTTTCGCAGGACAATCATATCTCTACTGATCTTCATATCGGCAGGAGTCGGAGTGATTGTCGCTCAGGATACAACCGCAGGCCATCAATATGCGCACGTCACAGAGTATTTTGACTCTCTGACGTATCAGCCTGTAGATACTGTCATTGCACGTATCAATGAACTGATTGCCGCCACTGATGATCCAAACACGCAGTCCATGATTGCCGGGCTTGCCTTTGATTATTACTATCGGTCTCCCATCATGGGACAAGAAGCCGTTGCCGTCTATATAGCCGACAATTATTTTCTTAACAAGAAGCTGAAATGGAGTGATGACAACTCCTATCCGCTGCTCTTCACTTTTGCAGAGTTTAATCGTGCCTCTCTTATCGGAATGGAAGCGCAAGATCTGATAATCAGCGACATCGACAGTAACAATGTCTCACTTAAGGCATGCGGTGGTGAATACAAAATAATGTACTTTTATGATGCCCGCTGCGCAACCTGTAAAGAGCAGACTGATCAGCTGTGCGAGATTTTAAAAAGATACTCCGGCCCCCCTGTCACACTTCTTGCGGTCTATACCCAAAGTGATAGAGAAGAGTGGATGGACTATGTCAATGCACATTTTGCGACGATTGACAATCCTGCCGTTAAAGTTGTCAACCTTTGGGACCCTGAAGGAGAGTCCCTCTACCATAAGAAATTTGCGGTTCTCTCCACCCCTTCCATGCTGCTCCTTGACAGGGATAACATTATCATCGGAAGAAAACTCAATTGCGAAGCACTCGCTCAGCTGCTCGTGGCACGTAACGAATTTCGGGAAGAGTGCCTCAAACTGTTTAATACACTCTTTGACTCTGAAGAAGGCATGACCGATGCTGAGATGGCACGGATAGTCGATTTGCTTTATGCCAAAACTAAAAATGACAGGAACCTCTTTAAGGATACATTCTATGAACTGTACGGATATCTTGATTCCCATCCGGGATATGAGTTCCGTAAAGGAGCGCTCTATGTGGCTCAAATCTACATTTTGGACAAAGCCGAATTGTGGTCTGAGACTATGTTGGATGAGGCTGAATATGCCGTTGAGATGTTCGGCAAAAATATGGTCGGAAGCAAAGCTACGGATCTGGTACTTCAAAATAGATGTGGAAAGGACAAATCCATCCTCAGCTACAAATCCGACTATACTATCCTCTATTTTCACTTAGTGCAATGTGAAGATTGTCAAAAGTTTACATCTGAGATAAAAGAGATTTCCAAGACATTGAAAAAGAAGGGCATCAAACTGATTGCAATCTATGTTGGGCGGGATGAAGTAATTTGGAAAGATTTTATAAAAGATAACGAAAAAAAATGGGTATATTTATGGGATAAAAACAATGACTCTCTCATGCATCAAAAGTACGATATCAGATACGTACCTAAGATCTATTTACTTGATAATGAGAATACTGTCATTGCAAATGATATAGACGCAACAACACTTATTGACCTTATTAATAAATTATGATTAGCGGTATTTACAAGGAGTTTTATGACAAACTCAAACATTCAATTCCCAAAGAGAGAATGTTCCATGACGCTCTCAGCACTTTAGCATACGGTACGGATGCTTCATTTTACAGACTGATACCAAAACTTGTTATCAGAGCCGAATCAGAACAGGAGATACAAACCATCATGAGCACAGCCTTTGAGATGGGCATAGCTGTCACGTTCAGAGCGGCTGGCACCTCCCTGTCAGGACAGTCTATCAGTGACTCGGTACTTGTAATAGCCTCTCATGGATGGCATGGATACGAAGTAATGGATAAAGGACTGAAGATTAAGCTTGAACCGGGCATCAGAGGCTATGTAGCCAACAGATATCTGGCAAAGTACGGCAGAAAGATCGGACCTGACCCTGCTTCTATTGATTCCGCAATGATTGGAGGTATAGCTGCAAACAATGCGAGTGGTATGTGCTGCGGTACTTCGGAGAACTCCTACAAGACGATAGCCGACATCAGGATCATTCTTCCGGATGGTACAATCCTCGATACTGCTGATGAAAAGTCTAAAAACGATTTCAGAAAGAGCCACAGACATCTGTTGACATCACTTGAAGGTATGTCAACTTATATCAATGCTGATGTGACTTTAAGAGAGCGTATCAAACGCAAATACAAGATTAAAAATACAACCGGATACTCTCTAAATGCCTTTGTGGACTACAGTGACGGCTTTGATATCATCAAACACCTGATTATCGGTTCTGAAGGTACACTGGCCTTCATTTCGGGTATAACCTACAACACCGTAATAGACAATAAGTACAAGGCACTGGCTCTTGCCACCTTTACAAGTGTTAAGGATGCCTGTCAGGCAGTTGAGATTCTAAAGGGTCAGAAAGTCTCTGCAGTTGAGCTAATTGACAGAGCAGGTGTACGTTCGGTTGATACGACTCCCGGTATTCCTGAATTTTTGAAGACAATCGGAGAGACGTCCTGCGTACTGCTAATTGAGACCACGGGTGCAAATGCCGAGGATTTGAAAGCTAATGTCGAGACGATATCTGACTCCATCAAAGATATTTCTACGGAACTTCCTTACAAGTTTACTACCGATGCCAGGGAGCAGGCTATGCTGTGGAAGATTAGAAAAGAGATGCTCCCTACTGTTGCCGGTATGAGAAAGTCCGGCACTACTGCAATAATTGAGGATATATGCTTCCCCGTTCCCAAGCTTGCCGATGCCACTTGCGACCTGCAGGCACTCTTTGCAAAGGATGGATACGGTGATGCCGTAATCTTCGGGCACGCCCTGGAAGGCAACCTTCACTTTATGTTCAACCAGAACTTTTCTACTGACGACGAGATTGAGAAGTACAGGAAGTTTATGGATGACATAGCGGACCTTGTGGTGGCAAAATATGACGGCTCACTTAAGGCAGAGCACGGTACAGGGCGCAATATGGCTCCTTTCGTTGAAAAAGAGTGGGGTAAGCAGGCTTACGACCTAATGGTTGAGATTAAGAGTCTGTTTGACTCAAAGCAGATACTGAATCCGGGAGTTATCCTTAACAACGATAAATTGGCTCATATCAAGAATTTGAAGCCAATCCCTTCAACCCGTGAGACAGTTGACAAATGTATGGAGTGCGGTTTCTGCGAAGGCTATTGCGTTGCAGAGGGCTTTACCCTCTCCCCAAGACAGAGAGTTGCGGCATTCCGTGAGATTGAGAGGCTGAAAGCTTCAGGCGAAGAGCCTCATATCGCAGCCGAGATGCAGAAGCTCTACAAGTACGCAGGTATGGCTACTTGTGCTACCGACAGTCTCTGCAATTTACACTGCCCTGTCCATGCCGATGCCGGCAAATTGATCAAGGAATTGCGCCATGAGAGCCATTCTCCTAAGGGAGAAAAAAATGCTGTCTTCCTGCAAAAGCACATGGACAATGTCACTGCCGTCATGCGTGGCGGATTGAAGATAATCCACGCCATCAGACTGATCTTCGGTAAAAAAGTATTTGGAGCGATAGCTCGAAGTCTGAGAGTTATCACAGC
>JAQUYF010000023.1 GCA_028691975.1 Bacteroidales bacterium
CTTTGCAGCCGGGAAATATTCTGCGGGCTGCAAAGCACAGGAGAAAACAGAGGGAACGTGTATATACATTGCGACCAATATAAGAGGTATAGTCCAAAAACTCAACGTTCCTGTTATTGAACACTCTGTATTTGAGTCCCTGAGGTACATTATTTACCCTTGCACAAATGAGTTCGTACGGCTTTTCAAAGTCAAAAGAGGGGATCATATCCAACAGGGTCGTACCTTCTTTGAATTCCAGGGTAGAGCCTGTATTTTGGCAGAATATTTTAAGCATAGTTAAGTTTTTGAAGTATTTCTTTCACAAAATTACTAAAAAATGTATGAATAACAACGCTTAAAAGCCCGTCATTAACGCCATGCCTTCATAATCAGTTGATGACCGGCAAAATAATCACATCTTCAACAGTCTGTATCTGTTCTTTATCCAACGGCAGACACTGAAAAGTAACCTTCTCAAAGTCGATATCTTTTAAAGCAATACGTCTGACGGATGTGTTATACATCGTCTTGTAGAATAATACTCTCGAGCTTAAATCTATTACGGATGTCCACTGAGTGGCACTCGGCAGATCAGGCACATAACCTTGCGGATATTCGATTCCTATCGGGATATTGAAGTTGTCAAGAATATTGAAACACTGCATTACAGTCTCGATTTGAGTCGCTCTGACCGGGGCTGTAGATGTATAAAGTGCTGCACGCACAAATCTTGACGGTGGTGTAACGTCTCCCGGAATACCAAGGAAGCCTGATCCGGCCCCGAAAGGAGCGATTGTTCGGCTGCCTATTGTCTTATTTTCGGCTGAGCCGGGAAATAAGTTGACATAATTATTGAGATTTTGAAGATGCCACCTGAACCCGGGAGAGTTTGTAATGACACCGACTGTATTCTCATAAATATTGATCTTGCCCTCTTCTATTTCGATAACAATCTGGGCACCTGATGGATCTCCGACACGCCAGTGAATTGCGGATGCAGTCTTGTTTTCACCGGGATCAATTGAGACGATGCGGACTTTGTCCAAATTGGCTTTTACCTCTAAACAAGTACATTGATGCAGGAGAGTATCATTTCACCCTTTTTTACTCCGGATGAAGCTAAAATATCGGCGATCAAGTCTGCCTGTGCAATAAGAGAGCGGTAAGAGAGACTTTTCCCCCAAAAAAAGGAGTGCCGTCTCATCCAGATGATCACGATTATTCCTGATCATTATTTGATAAACGGATTCATTTATATGTGATACTCCGACTTTACACACTCATACCCATCTCATACGCCTCTTTTAACGCCTGATTACCTTTGATTTCGCCTTTGTGCCAAACACCGCCGCAAAGCAGCTTGCCTTTCACAACAGGATTGTCGAGGCAGTCAAGAAAGCCCTGTATGTTGTCAAAGACGTGTTGCGCCAGTTCTCCGCCTTCTTCGGCAGCTGAAGCAAGTAGATAAAAATTTTTGTCACCCATTTCGGCATAGCGCCCACAGCAGCGGTCAATCAGGGTTTTCAGTTGTGCCGACATTGCATAAAAGTAGACAGGCGTAGCCAAAACCAGCACATCTGCCCGCGTCATTTTGTCAATCACTTCGGCTGCATCGTCCTTTTGAGGGCATGGTTTGCCGGTATGGCTGCATATATCGCAACCGTTACAATAATTGATTTTTTTATCGGCAAGGAAAATTTTTTCCACTCTGTTCCCTGATTCTTGCGCTCCGCGCAAAAATGCATCGCACAGCAAATCCGAATTACCGCCGCGACGCGGACTGGACGAAAGAATTAAAATGTTTTTAGACATACTATTATATTTTCTTGATAAACTTCGCGGGATTTCCGCCAACAACGGTATTGGCATCCACGTCTTTTGTAACTACCGCACCTGCAGCCACCACTGCATTTTCTCCGACTGATACGCCCGGAAGAATGGTTGCTCCGGCGCCAATCCAGCAGTTGCGTTTCAAATGGACCGGTTTGCAAGTGATAATTTGATGGTCATAAAGATCATGATTGTTGGAGATAAGCTGTACATTGGCAGCCACCATCACATCATCATCAATGGTAATCCCACCCGCAGCCATCATCAGTACATTGTTCATCACTACAACCCGTTTGCCTATTTTCACGTTATTACCGCGTACAACATTCAAAGGAGGCATTACACGACTGCCTTTGCCGATATTGTCCATAAACAGTTTAGTTATCAAACTGTCATATTCTTCAGTGTATGGCATTGTATGGTTAATCTTGAAGCAGAGTTGTGCACAGCGTACACCTTCTGCCGGGTCTGACTGTGCCGGATCGCGCATATCTATTCTTGTTTCTTCCATTATATTCAAATTAAAACACAAAATTACTAAATCCTCCCGTTTTTTATTACTTCGCTCTAAACTCTGATGGTGACAGTTTTGTGCAACGTTTGAAATACTGCCCGAATGCAGACTGATCGGAAAAGCCGAACTTGTCGGCAATTTGCTGATTGTTTAAGGTCGTAGTCAAGAGTGATTGCTTGATAAGCGAAACAATCACATCATCAATAAGTTGCTTCGGAGTTATGTGGCAAGTATTGTGAACGATTTTGTAAAGGTAGCGGCTCGACATATTCAATTTTTCGGCATAAAACTCAATATTTCTGCTCTGATGACCGTATTGTGAGACTAAATTATAGAAAGACAATATGGTATCTGTGAAAAGGCTGTTATTATTTTTGCCGGATTCCATATCAAAGTGTGGCAGTGTCAATTCATAGATCTCATAGATATAGCATGCTATCAGATTCATTGCCATTGAGCGGCGATTTGTATGATTGGGATTTTCGTACAACAGACATAGATTTTCAAAAATAAGATTGGCGGCTTGCAGGTCTGAGCTTTCGTACAACTCCGGCACACTATGTAAAAGTACGGTTAAAATAGTCCCATCGAATCCGGCAACTATTTCGTAATAAAATGGCAACGAGATGGTTATACAGGTAACAGAAAAATCGGCTGAAGCCTCTTTAACCTGAAAAGTCATATATTCCGACAAAACAAAACTGTGCTGTGCCGAAAAGGTATGTTCTATCGAGTCGATAGCTATCACTGCATTTCCGGAATGACACTGCATAAATCTCAAATCCGTATTGAAGTGGTTACTGCCAACCATCTCTGAAAAATCTGATGTAGTAACACGAAACTCTTCATTTGTTTCCGTAATGCTGTTCTCCATTCTTTGTTGTTCTTATTTTAATGCAAAGATAACGTCAATTGGATTTTTATATTTGATTTTGTTCTTAAATCATATAATTCTGTACGACTTTGCAATATGGAAGAAACGTAAAGAGCGTGTAATTTTGCACCCGCAAAAAAAAGCAATGAACCACATAGTAACAAACGCATTTGGAGGATGCATCAAGTGATGAAACACGACAACAGAGACAGTTTGGATTTTGGTACGATGAACATCTCGTACCTCTTTAGAAAGATGTTCATACCTACATTTTTAGGAATGGTATGTTCGTCTCTTGTAAACATCACAGACGGCATTTTTGTAGGACGGGGTGTAGGAAGTGACGCACTTGCTGCCGTTAATATGTGTGCTCCGATGTTTATGATTGCGACAGGTCTGGCATTGATGCTCGGCGTAGGCGGCTCTGTAGTTGTTTCAATACACCTTTCCAAGCACAAGATTAAGGCGGCCAACATTAATATGACACAGGCATTCACATCCCTGGTAATTTTAGGTTTACTGTTAGCCGCATTTCCTATGGCCTTCCCGCAGTTTACATACAATCTTCTCGGTGGAACCGAGCTTCTGTTTCCTTATATGGCTCACTATATGAAATGGGTGGCTCCGACTATGTTCGTGTTTGTACTTGTCTGTGCCGGAATGTTTTTCATCAGGCTCGACGGCAGCCCAATGTACTCAATGCTTTGCGAAGCAATACCCACTTTGCTCAACGTGGTGCTTGATTATATATTTATTTTTCCCTTGAAGATGGGGGTGGAGGGTGCTGCATTAGCATCTGCAATATCAATGACGGTGGGTTTTCTGATGGTGTTGTACTATATGTTCTTCCGTACCCAAACGCTGCATTTTTACAAGCCCAAGTTCAGCCGTACCGCAATGGGGCTGTATTTCCGCAATATCGGCTATATGACCAAAAACGGATTCCCTTCGATGCTGGGTGAATTGGCTATGTCGTGCGTAGTGCTTACGGGCAACATCTGCTTTGTCAAATACCTTGGCGAAGACGGCGTGGCAGCATTCAGCGTGGGCAGTTTCTGTCTGCCGATTATCTTTATGATAGGCAATTCCATTGCACAATCAGCCCAACCTATTCTCAGCTACAACTACGGTAACAGTCAGACTGACAGGGTACATCAAATGTATCGGATGGAGCTGATTGTGGGCGTTGCCGGAGGTATATTGCTCACTTTGCTGGGAATGGTCCTGTGCAAACCGCTGGCTTCCCTCTTCCTTGAACCGGGCACGAATGCCAATGCAATTGCCGTTGCAGGTCTTCCTTTCTTTTCGCTCGGCTTCCTGTTCACCACACTTAATCTCGTACAAACTGGTTACTACCAAAGCCTTGAATACGCAGGGAAAGCAAGTTTAGTGATGCTGCTGCGCGGTTTCGTATTTATGATCCCTGCGTTCTTTCTACTTCCGCACGTTGTCGGTACAAAAGGGTTGTGGCTGGCCATTCCTGTTACTGAATTTCTGACGGCGCTGACGATTGTGGTGATAGAATGCATACACAAGAGGTCGCTAACGGTCAAAATAAGTTAAGCAGGTTCAACGGAGAGACTTTTTCATAACTTTGACATCATGGAAAAGAGTATAAGTCCCATCCCCAACATTATCTCGCTGTTGCGGATTGCAGGAAGCATTGTTCTTCTATTTGTAGAGCCGTTCTCTGCCTTATTTTTTGTGATTTATCTGCTTTGCGGACTTAGTGACATTCTGGATGGCCGGCTTGCAAGAAAGCTGAATGCCGTTTCTAAAAGAGGGCAGATAATTGACAGCCTCGCCGATTTGGTATTCACAGTCGCTCTTCTTTATGTAGTATTAACCTATTTCAGCGTAAGCAAATCAGTTATGAGCTGGGTTGTTGCCATAGCTTGCTTCAAGCTCATTTCAATCTGCATAGGTTATATTAAATTTAAAGTCTTTTCATCAATCCATACCTTCGCCAACAAGGTAACGGGAGTGCTTCTTTTCTGCTTTCCGATCTTCTGTTTTATTTTCCATCAAGTTAATTTACCTGCTCTAATATTATGTTCTGTGGCAACACTTGCTGCAATTGAGGAGCTGTCGATTATATTGTTCCTAAAAGTACTAAACCGTGATACAGTATCCTTGTATTCCTTACTAACGCACTCAGACTGAAGTAACCCGGCTGATGGAAATAATATGAATTTTCTGCGGACCGTTCGGCAGGTTGATAGAAAATGATTCTCCGGCCTTATGTCCGGATAAACCTTTAGAAAGGGGAGAGACAAAAGATATCTTCCCCTTGGTTATGTCTGCCTCATCAACTCCTGTTATTTGTACTGTAATTGGCTTGCTCCTTTCCCCGAGAATCAGTGTTACGATAGTGCCGAAGGCTACTTTATCCTCCGGTATTTGCTCATTGCCAATGACTTTTGCCGTCAAAATTCTCTCCTCAAGGAGAGATAGTTTTGCATTGAGATAATTGCGTTCAACGCGCTCTTTGGAGCCATCTCTCTGATTCGTAAGGTCATCCTTTTCCTTGAGTAGCGCAGCCATCCCACCGGAAGTAACATAGTTAGGTATACCTGCCGGGAGAAATGCTCTCGGTGGCACAATTGGAACTTCCTCCTGATCTCCCTCTTTGACAAAACCTCTGCTCATAATTGTATATTACAGGTCAAACAATTTTTTTTCGAAATCTTTGACAAAGTACTTTTTGTCACTCTTTCCTTTTTCAATGATGGTGTGCCCTTCCTCTTCCAATTTTTTCTTCTGCAACTCAAAGGCTTCCGGATACTTTTTGTTCAATTCGCCATTGGCTTTAAGAGTTCTCCAGTAAGGAGTTTCATCTGTTTTGCGCTGATAACTAGCCCACGCTGCAATCTGTACGAAAATACCTGCCGTCAACGGACAACAAACCTCTGCATTATAATCCTTTGCCAACTTTGCACGAATCTCGTTAGTGGTAATCAATTTACCTTTTGGCACAAGTTTCATATACTTGTCGTAATCAATCGGCGGAGCTATGAGCAATTTGCTGCCACCCCATTGTTTAATTCCCTTTTCATCCGTCATTTCGATGATTTTGGGCATATCTTTGCTGTCATTCAGCCTTGCATTGAAATCCTTTTTATCTTCGTTCATGAGTATATATTTGTTTAAGGTATAATCAGTTATTCTTAAAAAAATACCTTCCCTTATTCTTAGTTATATTTCCATATTCAATTGCACGTTGCGGACAACGGTTAATGCAGGCAAGGCACTGAACACATTTTTCACTCCAGGCAGGCACACCATCCTTTATGGTAATATTATTCATCGGGCAGAGTTTTGCACACAGCCCGCAATGGTTACATGCCTCTGTAGCATAAAATTTGGTCTTGTAGGTATATTTAATGAAAGAAGGGTAAATCATTTTGGATTTCAACCATGCAATCTTTCCCTTGCGGTAAAGAGTGTCATCCTGCCGATTTTCAAGAATTGCCTTAACAATCAGATCAACTCTCGCTTCAGCATGAGCTATTTTATCTTCTTCTACCTCCTTGCTGTCCACGTCAAATCCAGGAATCACAATGTAACAGTTCGGCATTTGCACTGTATGACAGGAATTCAGTCGCAAATTCTTTTCTTCAAGTTTCTTCTTCAGCATCAAATTTGTCAGTCCGGCATTATCGCCGCAAGTCGCTACTGCATAAAGCCCCATATCATTCACATTTATCAAAGTCAGCCTGTCGATAAATACCTTGATCGGGGTAGGCAACCCCCATGAATAAACCGGAAAAACAAGTACAATTCGTTCCTTTGGCTTAACATTAAACTCATACGAAGTGAGTTCACTTTTCAATAAATCATTGATAGAAACCATCTCTTCCTCAAGTTTTTTGCTTAACAATTCAGCTATCCACTTTGAATTTCCCGTTCCGGTAAAATAAAATATCATCTTAATTTACTTTAATTAATAGTTCGATTTTGTCTTACAAATGTAAATAATCTTTTTTATAGATACACCCAATCTTTTTAATGATTAACGGGATTAAAAGGACATCGCTTGCCGATGCATTGCTTATTGAACTGATAGAATGTACAGACGATTGAATCGGGCATTTCCATCTTTATGGACAATTGTTTATCTACAACCTTAGCCGCATCACGAATAGCAAGAAAAGCATTTCGTTTGCAACAGCGGGGACCGTCAATATCACCGATAGAGTGCAATGCACAAGCCGTCATCCTGTTTGAAAGCCCCCATGTCTCATTGGAAAGGGGAGTGGCTCCTGTTGCTATACTCACAAACATTCCTGTACTCACGGCGGCACCGCAACATCCCCAAAAGCCACAAGCTCCGCCAGGAACTTTGCTTCCACGCGCACGCATCTCGTCAAGGGCCGCCGGAAGATCAAGTTGCCCGCCACAATTATGATATGCCGTAAGCAAAGCACTTCCAACAAGCACGTGATGCTCAGGTCCATGCATGTAAACATACGGATCTTCCATCAACTTGACGGCTATTTCCAACGGATTCTTAGATTGGCTTTTCAGGCAAAACTCCTCTATATGCAGGACAGCTGTTTTGCTGTGACATTCGTCACAAACATAGTGTCCTGCTTTACATGAGGCCTTACTCATAAACTTGCGATGACAATAGACACATTCCATCTCCCTGTCAACAGCAAAGTACTGCAACTCCTCACCGCAAACTAAGCAGGCTTCCTTTTTCTTTTCCATATCTATATTTTCTTTATACTCTTTTCAAGCGCAGAGGTGCAAAAATGGCGTTTATTGCACTTGTTCTGCCGCTCTAATCTCTTCTCAGGTGCAAAGAGGGTATCTATTGCACTTGTTCTGCCGCTTGAAGGTGCTCTCAGGTGCAAACAAGGCCTCATGCGCACCTGATAATTTTACAGATTAACATTTTGAGAAATCACCTCCCGAAATATCATCTCTTCACATTTGATCGAAGACAACAGTTTTTCTCCCTTACCGGTCAGTGAAAAATACATCTGCCTTTTATCTGCCTTTCCGAGTGTACGCTTCACAAGTTCTTTCTTCTCAATTGAGGCAAGAACTTTTGATGTATTTGAGTGGGCGAGCCCAAGAAGCTCTCCGATCTCACCGGAGGTGAGCCTCTTGTTCTCGGATTTGAATATGGAACAGAGTGCCATGCCTTCATTCAGGCAAATGCCGTATCGTTCGACAAATTGCTGTTCAAATTCCATGATACCCCTTTGAATATCTCTGATTTTACACAATTTTTCCATTCTTATTAACTTATACTCCTATTTCCATTTCTCGCGGAATACCTCAAAAAGTAAGCCACATGGCAGCTACACCTAAATGAATAGATTTACGTTTGCATTCTCCGCACGTTCCATATAAGTTGCAACGCCACCTACAGTAACCTCATCCAGAAGCTCTTCACGCTTTACACCCATTACGTCCATTGACATCTGACACGCGATAAACTCTGCTCCGCCATCCAGGGCTTGCTGTCTGAGCGACTCCAAAGAATCAATTCCCTTACGCTTCATTATATGGCGCATCATCCTGTCTCCTATACCAAACATACTCATTTTTGACAAATGCAGTTTGAGAGAATTCGATGGGAGCATCATCCCAAACATCCGTCCGAATATATCCTTTTTAACAGCCGGCTTTTTAACCTTCTTAATTGTATTTAACCCCCAGAAAGTGAAGAAAATAGTCACTTTATGTCCGGTTGCCACAGCTCCGTTTGCAAGTACAAATGTAGCAAGAGCCTTGTCCAAATCATCACTGAACATAATAAACGTTTTTGACTTCCCGTCACACGAAGTGACAATATTACAAGCTTTAGTGGTGCCTTTTTCTATCACTACCGCATATTTACCTTTAGATTCATTGATGGAAATCAGTTGATTGCCGGTGGTTTTGCACCAAGACTCGGCATCACGTGCAAATCCGGCATCGGTTGCCTCTATCTCTACTCTCTCACCCTCGCTTAGAGTATCCATAGATTGCTTAACCTTCATAATCGGTCCGGGGCATTGCAAGCCGCAAGCATCAATTTTAACTATCTTAATATTATCGTTGTTCACGCTATGGTTTATACTGTTATTCATATTATTATTCCGGTTATTGTTTATGATTGGTGCTGTTGCAGTGGAGTATGTTTTGTATCCTCCCGTTAGATTTTTAACATTCTTAAAGCCTCGAGCCGTAAGTATTTTTAGCGCAATGTAGCCTCGAAGACCGACAGCACAGAAAATATAAATTTCCTTATCTTTAGGCACTTCCGATATTCTATTTCTTAAATCATCAAGTGGAATATTTACTGCCCCTTCAATCGAACCGAGAGAGTATTCGTCTTCTGTGCGGACATCAAGCAGAAATGTTTTCTGTTTGTCTCTATTATCGATATCTCTCCACGAGATTATAGGCATAGCACCGCTAAGCACATTGTTTGCCACATAGCCGGCAATTGCTATCGGATCTTTTGCTGATGAAAAAGGAGGGGCATAGCAATGCTCCGTTTTCATAAGGTCATAAACTGTACCCCCATTTTTGATAAGCATAGCAATCTGGTCAATTCTTTTATCGACTCCGTCATATCCTACGCACTGCGCTCCGTATATCTTTCCATCATTTGGAGCATATATTAGCTTAATAGTAAGTGGCAAGGAATCAGGATAATATCCGGCATGAGAGGCAGAGTGGGTAGTTGAACTCAAATACTCAATTCCCATCTGCTTCAGACGTTTTGCCGCAAGGCCGGTAGAAGCCACGGTCATATCAAATACTTTTGCAATCGAGGAGGCAATTGCTCCTTCATACTTAGTATTATTGCCATATACGATATTGTCGGCAACAATACGTCCCTGGCGGTTTGCCGGATTGGCCAGGTAATTTAGATATGGCTTCCCTGTGATTGGATGAGGAAATTCAACAGCATCTCCCACAGCATAAATGTCTGGCACAGATGTCTGCAAATATTCATCCACCCATATTCCACCCGTTTCTCCTATTTTAATCCCTGCGCTCTTTGCAAGAGAGGTCTCCGGTTTCACGCCTATCGAGAGAATCACTATATCGGCACTAATTATATCTCCGGTATTCAATTTAACATCAATACCTTTCTGCGTCTTTTCAAAGCTTTCTACACCTTTCTCCAAATGTAGCGCAACACCCTTTTGCAGCAGGTGCTGATGAACGTGTGAGGCTATGGAAAAATCGACAGGAGCCATAACCTGATTGCTCATTTCTACAATGGAAACTTGAGCTCCTGCGTGTTGCAAATTCTCCGCCATCTCCAGTCCAATAAAGCCTGCCCCCACAACGACAGCATGTTTAACGTTATTATGGGTAATATACTCCTTTACTTTATCCGTATCATCGACATTGCGAATAGTAAAAATGCCCTCACTGTCAATTCCTTTTAGTGGCGGACGAACAGGTATGGCACCCGGAGAGAGTAGAAGTTTGTCGTAATTTTCGCTATAGACAGTGCCGTCACTCTTTCGAACATTAATCGATTTGGCACTTGAGTCAATAGCAATCACTTCGCTTTCAACCCTCGCATCAATATTAAATCTTTTTCGAAAAGCTGAGGGAGTCTGAAGAAACAGCTTCTCCCGCTCAGTAATGGTGCCTCCAATATAATAAGGCAATCCACAGTTGGCATAGGATATATACTTTCCTTTTTCAAATAATATAATCTCAGAATCTTCGTCTATCCGACGAATTCTGGCAGCTGCAGTTGCACCTCCTGCAACTCCTCCGATAATCAAATATTTCATATCATTTATGTATTTAGTTTGAGCTGTAAAGGTAATCATATTTTCCAACAGAACAAATTTCCAGAGGAAAATATTTAATAATTCTTCTTTATTTGCCAAAAAGATCACGGTATTTTCCGCACATTGAGACATAATCACTTAGATGTGTCACTAAATAATGATAAAATGCAAATTCTGTATACAAACAATAAGGTTTTTCACACGAAAAAGAAAAAATAAGAAGTTGGTGAGTGAATTATGGTGTATTACATACGAATGGTAAATCTTTGCAATATCGTATAAAAATTGGATCAGTTATTTTCAGTAAATGAGATAGCAAGAATTTCTCATATTGAGAGAAAAGCCATTCATTCAATTGGGTCAAAATAGCTCATCTACAGAGAAGGAAGATGGAAGATCAGATGTAAATAGGCATATGGCAGCATGAATGAAAAGCATACTTGGTGTACAAACGAGAGGTGTTTTCACACCAAACCGATAGAAAACAATGTTGTAGATAGATGCATGGCATATCCATATAAATGTAAGCAGTGCGAGGCTGAGTTTCATGAGGTTTTGTCTTTGGAAATCATTAAAGAATTGATACCTTTGTCACGCAAAGGCTAAGAGAAGCCTTTATATATTAACCATGTGTGGCGAAAGATTATTAAGGAGGGTAGACTATGGCACAATCATCAGTGGCTGAGGTTTCAGCAATTCGTAATTCATATTTACAGAAAGAACAGCGTTGTGAATTTATTTTTGCGGAAGGAGGACCGTATTGGCATTTGTGTACGCCCGGACAATTAACAGAAATTCTATTCATAAATGATGAGGATTTTAAGTTCGGAGTAACAAATACGGCTATTTGTGCATCACAGTTTAACATTCGGATATTCACTGATGTAATTATGAACAATCATATCCATACCATTATAGAAGGAGAAAGGGAAGAATGCTTGCTATACTTCGCAAAATTTAAGAAAAAACTCAAAAGGTATTTTTCCTCAAAAGGAATAATTGTAGACTTATCAGGATTCAATTGTAACCTTTATCCGATACTCAGTCTGCAAGCAATGCGCAATGAGATTGTTTACGTAAATAGAAATGGATATTTAGTAAATGATAATTATTTGCCATTTACCTATCCATGGGGAAGTGGTAATTTATACTTCAATGATTTTGCGCAGCGTAGGAGAGGAGTTACCTTTAAGGGAATGCCCTATGCGCAAAAGAGAGCATTGTGCCATAGTCGAATACCTTCCTTATCAGACAATTATCTTGCAGATGACGGTATGATTTTGCCTTTAAGTTATTGCAACTACATAGGGGGTCAGGATTACTTCAGGGATGCGCACCACTATTTTAAACTTGTCACAAAAAATGTAGAATCGAATGGAGAAATAGCTAAGAGACTGGGAGACAACATTTTCCTAACAGATAATGAGATGTATGCCATTGTATATCAACTATCACTGAAACAATTTCAAGTTAAGCAACCTTCTTTATTACCAGCCGGTGCAAAAATAGAAGTAGCTCGAAAGATGAGTCTGGAATACAATGCATCAAACTCTCAGATTCGCAGAATATTAAAAATGGACCGGGAATTTGTGGATGAACTCTTTCCAATAAAGTCAAAGAGATAAATTTTGGTGTGAAGATGGAAGCCATCGAGATGCGTCCAGGTCATCTCGCCTCGAAGAGATTGTTTCCGAGAGGACTATCAGTCAGTTTTTGACGATCAAATGAGGACACTGTCCGTGAATAAAGTACTGAAATAAGGCATATTCTGCATGAAACTAACTAACTTTGTACAAAAATATACTGTAAACAACAAACAAAACGTATGAAACGACTTGGACTTATTTTATTTACAATCATTATTACAACTATATTATCAGCACAGGACATTCAGCTTCCGAAGCCGACAAGGACAGGAGGAATGCCGCTCATGGAGGCATTGGACGCCAGAAAGTCGGATCGTGCATTTTCTGATAAAGAACTTTCCGACCAGACACTCTCCGACCTGTTATGGGCCGCTTGGGGATTCAACAGAGAAGACAAGCGCACTGCACCGTCATCGCGTAACAGACAGGAAATTGACGTGTATGTTTCGCTTCAGAAAGGATTGTATCTTTATGATGCAAAGAACAATGTGTTAAAACAGATATCAAAGGAGGACATCCGAAGCACGACAGGTGTGATACAGCAGCTATTCGTCAAAAACGCTCCGGTCAATCTGATTTATGTTTCCAATAAAAACAAAATTACAGGTAAAAGCGAAGAGGATCTTATCGCTGCGACTTATGCCAATACAGGCTTCATTTCCCAAAACGTATATCTGTTCTGCGCCTCGGAAGGCTTGAACACTGTGGTCAGGGCCATGTTTGACAAGGAAAAACTTGCAAAGAAAATGAATCTCGGCAAAGACCAGATAGTTACATTAACCCAGACAGTAGGATATCCTAAATAATATGTCAAGAGCCTTTTCAGTATCCGACACAAAACAAGTCATGTTTTCCAAAGGTAACCTGCAGTATCAGGCATCCACCAATACTTGGCGCTTCGCTGAGAATCAGTATGACATGATAGGGGAGGGTAACTTAAAGACATCCAAGGCCAATAGCGATTGGATAGATCTGTTCGGCTGGGGTACAAGTGGCTATGACGGCAAATACCCCTATACGGCAAGCATCAAAGTTCCTGATTATTATGACTATCACCTGTTTCGCACGAATTATGATTGGGGAGTGTACAACGCCATATCTAATGGCGGTAATGAAAAAGGCTTATGGCGAACTCTCACTGCTGAAGAATGGCAATATCTATTGGTGACTCGCGAAAACGCCGCAGAAAAGTACGCCAATGCAACGGTGAATGACGTCCATGGTTTAATCCTATTGCCTGATATATGTGAGATACCGCGAAACTTGCCTTTTAATCACACAGCCAAGGATTGGAAAGCAAACATTTACTCGGCCTCCGATTGGCTGAAAATGCAGGACGCCGGTGTCGTATTCTTTCCCGCAGCGGGTTGGCGTGTAAACGGCACGTATATTAACGATGTGGGGGAGTACGGAATCTATTGGTCTTCCTCACACCACTTTGCAAACTACTCATTATGTATGTTCTTCGCCATGAAGACAATAAAGGCAAACCCTGAATTCGACAAGAGATGCGGACACTCCGTACGTCTTGTAAGAGATTTGTAACTCCACCAATTGCCGGAGAAGAACTTCAAAGATGATTTCAAAGTACGAGGAGCATATATGAATAATTTTGCAGCAATAGATTTCGAAACAGCCAACGAATGCCGTTCCAGTGTATGCAGTGTCGGAGTCGCAATCGTAAGTGAAGGCAAGATTGCGGACACTTTCTACAGTCTCATTCACCCGGAACCCGAATATTATAAATGGTTTTGCCGGAAGGTGCACGGTCTCTCAGACGAAGACACCTGCAACGCCCCTGTATTTCCGTATGTGTGGAAAAAGATTGAGCCAATGATAGAAGGCCTTCCACTCGTCGCACACAACAGCTCTTTTGATGAGGGATGCCTGAGAGCAGTGTTTCAAGTCTATCAGATGACTTACCCGGAATATGAGTTTTACGATACACTTGCTTATGCCAGAAGGCTCTTGCCGGAACTTGACAACCACCGGCTCAATACAGTGGCCGCTGCCTGCGGATACGACCTTACCCTCCACCATCACGCGCTGGCAGATGCAGAAGCCTGCGCCCATATCGCAATCAGGCTTCTTTAAGGCACAGGACACCGACTCGGAAGCAGCACTCCATCTTCGAACTCGGTTTCTCCTCAATGCGACTTTCAGCACTCATTATTTATATCGGGAATCAAATAGTCAGCCTATATGAATTAAGTACAGAGTTTTATGCTCTCCGGCAGCTTGCCCCGAATTTGGCTGCGACATGCGCAAATTGTACGGTTCTTCATTGTTTGTACTTCCCTGATTTTGGTTGACTCGGGTTTATAGATTATTACTGGTATAAGTTGACTTTTCGTCGTTATCCCTGAGATGGGTTTACCATCCGAGTCTTATCACTGTCAGATGTTGACCTGAGGCCGTATCTATTTGCAGATGCAGGAATTAAAGAAAACAATCAACTTATTGCCATAATTTTGAAAATTTTACTCGAGACCTCCTCGGTGGTGATTGAGCCGAAAATAAAGAGCACTGCCCATATGAAGAGAGCTGCGCCCAGGTGTCAATAAATGCAGTCTGGAATAGACCGCAGGTGTAAATCTACAAACATTTCTGCGGTAATCAAGCACAGTGCTATAAGCAATATGTTCGGTGATTATGCGGTTTATTCTCCGAGGTTTTTTCTGCGAATACATTGTTTATTCACAGAAAATTCCTAATTTTGCAAAAATGATTCGCCATGTATTTGCATCAAAGGGACAATTGGTGGGACTTCCGCTATGATTCATCAGCCATCCTAAGCAGCCTTGCGGCAGTCAGGGCAAAGCAGGGGATGCTGCTGGGAAAGATGAATTCGCTCGGATTCTCCTTGCAGGATGAAGCCGTGCTGACCAGTATGGCTCTTGAGGTCATCAAGTCTTCTGAGATAGAAGGCGAAATCTTGAACCTTAATCAGGTCCGTTCTTCATTGGCAAAGAGGCTGGGCTTCGATATAACCACCTCCGTTCCGGTATCCAGGTATATTGAGGGCGTGGTCGAAATGATGCTCGATGACACGCAGCACTATGCCGTACCGATGACTGATGACCGACTGTTCGGATGGCACAATGTCCTTTTCCCTTCCGGTATTAGCGGACTCTATAAGATAGATGTGGAAAAGTATCGCAGCGGGAAGATGCAGGTTGTCTCCGGCGCTATGGGTAGGGAAAAAGTTCATTACGAAGCACCGGCTCCTGAGCGTGTACCTGATGAAATGGCTCGTTTTATCGCTTGGCTAAATGAAGACAATGCTGCTCTTGATCCTGTTTTGAAGGCCGGTATCGCACACTTGTGGTTCGTCTCCATCCACCCGTTTGACGATGGAAATGGACGAATTACAAGGGCTATCACCGAAATGCTACTATGCCGTGCAGATGGAACAGGTAAGAGGTTCTACAGTATGTCCAACCAGATAAACCTCGACAAGAACAAATACTATGATGTCCTTGAGAAGACTCAAAATGGCAATGGTGATATAACAGCGTGGCTGCTTTGGTTTCTTGTTTGCTTGGACAAGGCTATAGAATCAACCACGGAAACATTGTCTTCAGTTCTTTCAAAGGCAAGATTCTGGGATGTCCATAAGGAAGAAAGGTTCAATGAAAGGCAAAGGAAAATCGTCAATATGCTGTTCGATGATTTCTTCGGCAAGCTCACGACGAGCAAATGGGCAAAGATTGCAAAATGCTCTTCTGACACGGCATTGAATGATATCAATGATCTAGTGGCCAAGGGAGTCCTCAAGAAGAATGACGAAGGCGGACGAAGTACAAATTATTCTATTATAGTGTCCTTTCCTGATTTAGGTTGACCATCCGAGTCTTATCACTATCATATGTTGACCGGAGGCCGTATCTACTTGCCGATGCAGAATATTACGCTACCTGATTATTAGTGTCTTATGTGCTTCGTGGTACAAATGTGGTACAGAATCTCAAAGGTTCAGCAATTGGAAATAGCTTAAGAATACCATGAATCTAATCGGAATTGATTGTTGTTTTCCTTGATCTTGGAAACTTGAACAAAAATCAAATATCGCCTAAAAAGGTGGTAGAATTTGGAAAGGTGGTAAAAATACTTATCTTTGCAGAAACTGTTGTACTATGAGTAAATTGACAGAAGCATACGATAGATGGATATCTTTACAGCCTTTTTCTCATGAGGACTCGGCAAGACTTGATCGTAAGTTTATGCTGGCCTTTAACTATAATAGCAACCATATAGAGGGTAACACGTTGACCTATGGCCAAACTGAAGTGCTTCTACTTATGGGCGAGGTTATTGGTTCTGCAAAGATGAAAGATCTGGAGGATATGAAAGCACACAACCTTTGCTTGAATCTTATGATTGAGGAGGCAAAGACATCTGACCATCTTTCTGAATCCTTTATTAAGCGACTGCATCAGGTAATGCTTCGTGAGGACTATACCGTTTATCGTGAACTCCCGAGTGGACTAAAGACAAGTTATGTAGTACATGCTGGCACATACAAAACAAGGCCAAACTCTGTTATTACTCCTACAGGTGAACGTTTTGAATATGCATCTGTGGAAGAAACGCCTTCGTTGATGTGTGACTTGATTCAGTGGTATAATGATGAAGAGAAAGCTGGCAATCTCAACCCTGTCGAACTTGCAGCTCTTTTCCATTACAGATATATCAGAATACATCCTTTTGAGGATGGTAACGGAAGAATTGCAAGGCTTATTGTGAATTATATTCTGTTAAGACACAACTATCCTATGATTGTAGTGCTTAGCCGCAAGAAGAGGGCTTATCTCAACGCCCTAACTCTCGCCGATGTGAATGTTGGCATAGTTCCTTCAGATGGTTCATGTGCATCCCTTGATCAGATTAAGCCATTTGTGAAATATATGACAGATCTAATGATATCAGAAATCAACCAGATTATTTCGTTCCTCAATGCCGACGCAAAGACCACCTGGTGGTACGACGGAGAGACTGTCAAATTCAGGAGCCCGAAAACAGTTCTTTTACTACAGCATTTGCAGAAGAATCCTAAGACTACCATTGCGGAACTTTCTTCCGTGCTTGATATAAATACTTCTGCTGTTCAGAAGCAACTCTCAAACCTCCTGTCAAAGGGTTACATCACCAAAGATCCTGCAACAAACCGCTATCGTGTGATAGCGGTATCCACCACCAAATAAGGTGGTATATTTCACAAAGGTGGTAAATGGCTGCTGAGTACTTTCAGCTAGATATCAGTCAACAATGAGGTTGTGGGCATGCTGCACGTTTTTTGGAGCAGGTGCAAGTGATTGTTAATCAACCATAACACGCGAACAATATATAATATTTGATAAACATACCACTTTTGAACATACCAACCATATCCTGGATGGCTACAATGAGGATTTTGACTGTTCTCCTGGTATGTTTTCAAATCACTACATACATTCGTTGTACAATAAGATGTTACTTGATTAATATTTATTGAGAGTTATCGGAAATATGCAGATTCTATTTCCCGATGCAGGAATTAGTTCAATTCAATAACTTATTGTAAATCAGTATTAAAGCGATTTTTGCATTTCATTTTTGTCCCCCGTTTGTCCCCCTAATTTGAGAGGGGACAAAATTTTAGCAGAATTTGTGAGAATTTTTCCGGAGACTTCAAAATGGGTGATGATGATTTAATGATGTGGCAATGCTATCTTCGATGGTCGCTCTTTCGAAACTTGCAGTTACATCTATTTGAGTTCACAAATGAGAGTATTGTTTTTTTATGCCTTGCAGCCTCTTTAAATCCACTTACAAATATCATTAATCTACCATTACTTGACTTTAAACAGTATGGTAATGAATTGTCAATATCTTTGCAGAATGCTGAAATTGAATCTACTTGGGCCGTCATCAATAAGAATGATATTAAATCACCAGAAAGTTGTGTGTTAAGAAAATACTCGAGACCGTCATAACTTTTGGTATCGTATTTCCAATAGTCAATAAGAACAATTCTAGTCATATCGCCATGTAGCATTCCCATCCTTAATAGTAGCTGATTTGTATATTTATCTCCAAAAGAGTATCCAGCTATAATTATTGAGTTGTTCTTGATGATAGAATTAAATAAATGGCCATAATAAAATTCGTATGGTATGCAATTGATCTTTTCAGTCTTTCTTAGACCGGTAATAATCGGGCCAGCAATGTATTCGGTATGATCCTGGCTCACAGGCTCACTATGGCCAGTGCCGACATATCTATTTCTCATTGAAGCATAGTTTGGATATTTATACATATCATGAAGCATATCATAACCGTACCTATCTTCGTCATTCTTTGCCTGGTAATATAGAATACACCCGTGGATATGGTTTATCGTACTGAGATTTTTTTTGTTATTCCATAATTTGTTTGGGTTAAATATTTTCAAGCCATCTGAATTTGGATTATCCTCAAACCCATCCTCAAATTCTCCAATTGACTCTTCTATTGTTGTATCATAATTGAAGTTGAATATTTCCAACTTGTTTTTGAATAGTTGAAAGAACTCGGCATACCATTTCTCTTTATCATTTTTGTTTTGCCTATAGTATTCATCGTATTTTGATACTATGTCCATTATGCGCGTAATAAAATCACGTTTGATGCTAAACAATTCATTGTACGGATAGTTAACTGAGTCTTTTGAAAACAGTGCAAAATATGGGTAGATATCACCATTATGACAATTGCCATCCCATGCTGGCTTGTATGCAATGTACATTTCAAGAACATGGAATAAGATCTCAAAATGGATGTTTGGGACATATGGCTTGGTGGTTCTCCAGTCTAATCCTTGTTGCTGAGAAAGCGGGTAATTCTGTGTTAATTTTGTATAAATGTCATTGATTACGTTCGATGTCTTATCCGCCTCCTCAAGGGAATAGACATGATATGGTCTGATAACTTCTTTTGTGATATTATCTGTTGAAGGCTTAATAATAGAGTCTGGCAGGTTAAAGTTCAATGGTACACCCGCTCCAAGAATCATTGAAATTCTATGCTTGTACATATTCGAAATAATATTGATTTCAACAAATGTACAAAAAATGTTAAGAGTTAAGACAAGGCGTTTCTTTATTTTTGTTTATATTTGCGGTAATTATTACCGCTATGGCGACTAAAATCAAAGAAATACTCAGTCTTGTGCCACAGGATTCAGTTCTTTTCTCCTCTTGGCTGTCCTCAAAAGGGATAGACCGCAAGGAGCAAACATTGTATGTCCGCAGTGGCTGGTTGGAAAGAATCACGAAAGGCGTCTACAAGATAGCAGGAACCAATCCTTCGCTCTATGGCGCAGTGGCATCCTTCAATGTGCAGCTTGAAAGAAACTGTCACGTTGGCGCTTCTTCAGCTCTTGATTTGAGAGGTTATTCTCATTTTGTGGCGATGGGCAAGCCTCAGGCTTTCTTGTTCACGGTGAATGAGCAGAGGCTTCCGGGCTGGATGCTTACGGCCGAATGGGATATGACGACCAAATACTTTACAACGTCATTATTCAAGGGGAATGCAGGATTGGAGGCATACGAGTATCGCGGTCACCAACTCCTGATATCCTGTCCCGAGCGTGCCTTTATGGAATGCTTGCATCTCGCGCCTGTCAATTACTCACTGATGGATGTTTACTATGTGATGGAGATGCTGACAACTCTGCGCCCGAAACTTGTCCAGCAATTGCTTGAAGAATGTTCATCAATAAAAGTGAAACGCCTCTTTCTGTATATGGCAGAAAAGTCCGGCCATCAATGGTTCAAGGCGCTTGATGTCTCAAAGATAGATTTGGGAAAAGGCGACCGAATGATCACAGAAGGCGGCCGATACATAGGAAAATATGGAATAACGATACCAACAGAATTAGCGGAATATGAATAGCGAGTATGCAAAGAAGGTGGAAATCCTCCTGAGGATGATTCCAATCGTGACGGAAGAGGGTGTGTTTGCAGTCCACGGCGGTTCTGCAATCAATCTGTTTGTGCGAAACCTGCCGCGATATTCAGTCGATATCGACCTGACATACATTCCGTTGGAAGACCGCAACTCAAGTCTTGCTCACATCAATGAACACTTGAGTTCCATCTCCGCCAAAGCGAAGAAGGCTTTTCGTGGAATGCATATTGTCGAGAAGCCGGACACTTGCAAACTGCTCTGCGAATATCAGGGCCGTCAGATCAAGATTGAGGTGAATCAGACCAAGAGGGGAATCATCGGTGGAAACGTCATCCGAAAGCCGGTATGTAATAAGGCACAGGAAGAATTCGGCCTGTATTGCGAAACCGACATTGTGCCGATGACCCTGCTTTATGGCGGCAAGATTGCCGCAGCTCTTTCACGCCAGCATCCGAGAGATCTGTTTGACGTGAAGTATATGGAATACCCGTTTGTCCAAACGAGGGAAGGACTCTTGTTCTGCCTGCTCGGAAGTGACAGGCCGATCTACGAATCCTTTGCACCAAGCCTGATAGACCAGCACGATGCCTTGGTCAATCAGTTCGAAGGAATGACTGACACTCCGTTCACATACGAAGAGTTTGAGCAGACAAGGGAGAATCTGATCAAGGATGTCAATGCCCTTGTGACGCCGGAAGACAAGGAGTTCCTGCTGAGTTTTGAAAGCGCGGAGCCGGACTGGGACAACTTTGAATTCCCATACTTCAAGGATTATCCATCCGTCAAATGGAAACTGCAGAACCTCCAGAAACTGAAATTGCAGAATCCGGAGAAACTGATGGAAGAAGTGGAGAAATTGAATTCTATCTGGGGTATGTAGCCAGCCAACTACATTTCGGACACTCAAATGAGAGATGTGTATGCCTATTTATCAAGTTTTTTACGCAAACAACTTGACAAATTCTTATAAAACGTAATTCTCAGGTATCAACCATAAAGAAAGGGCCAGAAATTGGGCCAGAAACATACTCTTCACGGATGAAATGTTGAAGCTAATTGGCTGATATTAAAAACTATATAAAGGACCAAATAGAAATCCCCGGCCCTCGTCAATGACTGAAGGTCGGGGAAAGTCTTTTCAGTAAGGTGGCGGAAAGCCAGATTCAGAAGTTAGTCTCCAATCGGTTCAGGGCCTGAGCCTTGCTCAGAACCACCTCCGGACGCGCCTCCGGAGTTGCCACTTCCGGAGGTGTCCGAAGCATCACTTCAAGCAAGCTTGCCCTCAAGGAGGACATCGCCTGACTTCTCACCGGTAGTGGTGTTGACGTAGAAGTACTTGAAGAACACCTTAGGCTTGGCCTCGGTAGGTGCACCGTACTTCGCGTCGTAATCGGCCTTGATGTTGATGGCGGTGGTCACAGGAGTCTGCGGAGCACCGAAGGCTGCAGCCTTGCTGTAAGCCTTCGTGATACCGTTGCTCTGGCCCTCGGAAGCACAGATGACGAGTTTGAGGTTCGCCACACTTTCAGGAATGGCCGACAGAGTGAAGGTCATCGCAGAAGAACTGATAGCCACAGCTGCAGATGCAGGGGCATCAACACCGGTGAGCGCAGGAGGATTCTGCATAATGTTTCCTCCACAGAAGACCACCCAGTAGTTCAGCCTCATAAAGAGGTTCGCACCGGAAATCTTGGCCTTAGTGCCGAGGACTGACTTGCCCTGTGCAGTGTTGGCCGCAGCATTCCACGCGAGAATCTGGGCATTGGTGAGAGAATGCCAAGCCTGAGAGAGCTGCTTGAACACAGACTTCACGCTTGACTGATAGGCGGTTCTGGTCAGTCCACCGTAACCACGGTTACGAATGTACTTTCTACCACGACTCTTAGCCGCGGTGACACCCTTCGCAGATCCAGACATCTCGTCGAAGGCAATAGAAGGAACGTACTTCATAGCTTAATAAGTTTTGAAGGTGAAACAAATAGTTTATATATAGCGTATGCTATCGCGCAGAAAGCGGCAATTATCGAGAGTGAGCCGAGGCTCATCAGGAACCGTTGCCATCTTGTGATTTCTTTCTCGACTTCCACGGTGTTCGTGATAATCTTGTCAACGTACACCAGGGAATCCCTATAGATAATCTTCTTCTCGACCTCTACGGGCTGTTTGTAGGGCTTTGTTGCGAGATTGTGGGTAAGTACTCCACTTGACACGGAAGCGGCTGAAATTGCGTATTTATTCTCCAGCACCGAGGTTGTGTCAAGTGTCTGAATCTTCTCGATGTAGACCGGCATCTCAAAGAAGATAGTGTCCTTCTCGATTTTGGTCTCCGTCCGAACCTCGACTTTCGTCTCACCTGATGTGACCTGCCGGGAAACCGAACAGGCCACACAGCTGAGAGCGAGGTAAAGAAGCAAGAAGTTTTTCAAGGTTTTGTTATCCATCGTATTCTGATTTGTCGGCCTTGCGACGAAGGTCGGATTCTATCTTTATGAACTTGGCATCGTATGAGGTCTTGACTCCGAGAATGGCACCGGCCAGAACCAACAACTCAGATACAATCGAAATTGCAGAGTTGGAAATCTCCCCCGGAGGAGGGACCAGGAAAAGACACAGGCAGGCGATGATTACACCGGCAACGAAGCTGGCGATGGCCATTGCGCCCTGGAGTCTTGTCATTTCTTTCTGATTGAGTTTTGCCATTATTCTCCCTCCCTAACGAAATATCCGAAGAAGAATGGATCATATCCGGTGGAACCAAAGCCATCCATTCTGGTAGGCAATGAGAATACGCCGGCATTGAGAGTTCCGAAACTTGCGCCGTCAACAGATCTATTGTATTGATTTGACCCTCCAATGACAAGAATATCTGTGTTGATGTCAGTTGGAAAATTATGCAAAGTGCCGACCCAGGGATCGTCACGATATTGGTAACTGCCTTCTTCAACTTCAGCATGTAATGCTGCCCAATGATCAGTGATTACACATACTATGCTGCTCATTCGCATATAAGTTACATCCTGAACAAGTCGGATTGTCGTTTTATCATAAAGCGTTGGAGTTCCAGTTCCGCCTTTCTTGATATACATCATCTGCACCCATATTGTCAGGTCATTGCGATGATCGAAATTTGTAAACTTCTCGAAACAGATAGTGTTTTTGTCCTTGATCCAACTTCTGATGATAGTTGCTCCATCATTGACCCAAGTCCCATATTGTGAAACGTGTGGGTCCTTGAACGATAGATATGCTGGAGTATCAATGCTGCGCGACAACAAAAGGTCAGGGACATAGAGCTCAAGATGGTCTGCCGCCTGGTATAGAGGATTTGCCGGGTCATAGGAAAACTTTGCATTGAGTACAACGTAGTCTTCTTCTTGGTAATCCTTGAACTGAATTGTCCCGGCTCCGAAATTATTTCCTGTAGAGTTGAACATAGGGCTGAGAATTATTTATATAAAAGTGCCGGTCCAAAGATTTCGGTTGGTTTTGCATAACAACCTCCGCGGTGCGCGAATGTCATAGAGGTATTGCCATCTTCAGTCCCAAATTGTCCTTGTATTGACTGCGCGTTTACTTTCCCATTTCCGGCTGAACGGTCAAGCATAAAGAAGTAATTCTGCCAAGTGTAGTTCAGTTTTTTGTCGAGCACCACTTCTGAAGATGCGACATTACTATGTCCCAGAATCTTGGCATCAACAGCTATTGCGTTGACTCCTGTTCCGAAGTCAATATTCAGCTCGCTTACGTGACTCTTGGTCGTGTCAATATCGGCCATCGTGTAGTTGTTGCGCGCCACATAACCCTGTTCTTCGGCTTCATGATCTGTCAGGCATATTCTCGTCAGCCTCATTGCCTCGCCTGTAAAGCCTGTGGTTCTGTCCATCCACCAGAACTCTATGAACACTTTGTCTCCCACTTTTGGAGCAAAGCCGATGATTTTGTTGTAGAGATAGGTGACATTCGCATCGCCCCAATCGTCAATTCCACCTGGCATTACGATAACGGTCTTTGACCAACCATTTGAAATTCCGACAGAAAGGCCAGTTGACATTTTTACGATAAGGCGATAATTAGGATTTTGAGATACTATCCCGGTAATGACAGTGCGTCTTTGAGTTACCCATACTTCATCATAATCCACCTCCGGGACATCAGATTTGTATTCTGGAGCATCACTCAAAAGAGACATCCCCACCATCGATCTGTTCTCGTTGATGCGGACGAACGCATTGAGCGCCGTCATTTCAGCTGCAAGACCGAAAGTGGAGATACCCTTGAAATGCTCAGCCAAAGCCGCCCAGGCGGCCATTTGGGAATCTGAGAGCTGCTTATAAGCCCGGGAGACTTTGGAGAGTTGATTTCTTGAAAGAGCCTGAGAAGGTGTTACGACCTTGCTCTGCTTGGCACGTACAGATAGTACATTTCTGCCGTTGACGTTACGCGCAGTGACCTCTTTCGCGGTACCGGCGAAGTCGTTAAATGCTATTGAAGGCTTTGCTATCATAAGTCAATTATGCATAGCAGCCTCAGATTCCAATGCAAATATACAAATTATTTTACATACTCAATATAAGTATGTTAGCATAATTTATATAAAGTGACGCATTAAGTAATTATTAAAGTGTCATCAAGAAAGATTTCTTCTTGAAGATGTTGCGATACCCGGTTTCTGAATCAATCATCAGGTACCTCATATGAACCTGATAAGAAGGTAAGTCCAGGTCCCAAATCTCACGATAGTTGGGGATGTAGATTTCCACAAGACAATCCGATGAATTGCAGTTGCCGGATGCAATGAAAGAGCGAAGAAACCCGGGTTGCCTTCCGGCACCAGGGCGGGTGAGCTGGATGCGCACTGCGACTCTATATCTGGTCGGATCTACATTTCCGTCAAGCTTCGTCCTCAGTTTGATTGACAGATCAGTTCCGCCTTCCACATCAACGGAATGATAATCACAAGTGAATATCGGCAATTCCTCGAATGCCCTGGGGACGGGGACGTGTTCATTCCCTAGCTGTGAGAATCCGTGATACGCCGACACAAACAGATTGTGGCCGGTGATATGATGGTCTTTTCTGAATGGGGGACGATGACTCTGAACAGTAAGTGCCAACATATTCCACTGTTCCTGAACCAAAGGCTCCAATTCTCTCCACGCCTGTAGTGCACGAAGATGAACAGCCTGCTGCTCCATCTGCGACATAGTACCAGGAAACTCCGGATGCGCCCTTTTCTTCCAATAGCACACCCCATTTCTGTGGTAGAAGGTAACTTCTCCCATCGAAGACCAGCAGTCACTGAATCGAGTATTTGGATAAAATATCGGCATCTTGTCAACTACTATTGATGTCCCAGACAGGGGGGTACCTCGGTCCTTGAACTCTTGGACTCAGAGGTAACTCAAAGGAACATTGAATCAGTCTTACAAATAAGTTAACACAAAGATACAAAAGATATTGTAAGCAATAATCTAATGTGATGCTCAAAGTAGCTACGAAGGGGGAGAGGGGGACGAAGTCCCCTGGTAGAACATATATTTTTACGCCTTTTCCATCCCCACGAGCGTGGCAGGACGGTCCGGTTTTGCACTGACGTTGGGGCGTGCGTTCTTGATTGGGCTCGACTATTTTTGACTGGCTGGCGTGACGGCGATAGCCGTGACGTCAGACTGGCGAAAATAGTGAGCAGGCAAGCCCGTAGGGCGCGGCAGGCGCTGGACGGGATGAGGTTGATGCGGGGTACAAAGGGTCTTTCCAGCGCTTGCACAAACCTTTGAATAGAGGTAGTCGGCCACACCGTTTGAGCGGGTGAGTCGGGCCGCCGGAGGGAGGTTCTTTGATGTAGTGGAGGCGGAGCAGATTGGAGCCGGCAATGATGACGAGACCGAAGGGCTCGGCAGACTCGGCGGAAATCTGCGTAGCCGCAACGGAGTCAAGGAACCTAACGGAGCGTCTAGGCCCGACATAAACAAGAGCGAAGCGATTCCGCTGGCGAGTCTGTCACTGGAGCGATAGCGGAAGGGACAGTCTCGCTTTCCTGCGAGCCCTCGTAAGATGTGTTCGGAACGGAGCGTCAGCGTAGTGGAGAACACTTCTGGAGAGGATCAAGCGAGCAGTATAATGACAAGGCGAAGCCTTACCGAGGAGTGTAGGGAAAGGGGTTTTTGTCTGGAATGGAGAGGAGGCGGAAGGGATGTGGAGCGTCAGCGGAACAGACCTGTAGCCGAAGCGGAATGGAGGACAAGGAGCACCGACCGGAACGACCCTGCACGAAGTGCGGAGGCGGCAGTTTGGGAGAATCCATGGAAAGGATGTTGCGAGTGATGAGGTTCGCAAAGCACTGATGTTGGTACGGGGTGGACCTCGCGCCTACGAATTATGCACTGACGTTGATATTGGCACGCGAGAGGTCCTGGGCGCGCTGACGGGCCTGGAGGCCGTAGGTCCCTGAAGCGCGCCCATAACTGCCGCCGACTCGACAGGGCGGGTTCGAAGGTGGGACTCGCGAACTCGCTCATACGGAGCCACTTAACATAATCTAGATTGTATGCGAAGCGAAAACAGGCGGCGGGGTT
>JAQUYF010000024.1:0-7557 GCA_028691975.1 Bacteroidales bacterium
GCAGTTGCTTGACGCGGCACATGCTGACAATAAGAACGTTATACTTGACTATGTTTCCAATCACGTCCATATCAACAGCCCGCTTCTGAAAGCGCATCCGGACTGGACTACTCCTTCCAATACGCCTGACGGACGTCCCAACAGACAGTTATGGGACGAATTCAGGCTCACTACTTGGTTTGATGACCATATTCCGTCTCTGGATCTTGAGAAGCCTGAGGTTTGCGACCAAATAAGTGATTCAGCTCTCTTCTGGATGCAGCATTACGACTTTGACGGCTTCCGTCACGACGCCACCAAACATATTCCCGAAGTATACTGGAGAATGCTTACCCGCAAACTTTTGGACAGTGTACCGGATCGTACCCTTTTTCAGATAGGTGAAACTTACGGTTCTGTAAGTCTGATTGCCTCATACGTAAAGACGGGCATGTTGGACGGCCAGTTTGATTTTAATGTATATGATACGTTTATCTGGGCTACTACGACTCAAGAAGGCTCATTTGAAGCTCTTGCAAAATGTATCGGCGAAAGCCAGACAGCCTACGGTTCACACAATCTGATGGGTAATATCACGGGTAATCATGATCGATGCAGATATGTCTCTATTGCCGGAGGCGATATCCTTCCCGACGAGGATAATAAACTTGCGGGCTGGCAACGAGATATCGGTGTCACGGATCAAAGGGCTTACGAAAAGCTGAAACTCCTGCATGCTATGAACTTTACTCTTCCGGGACTTCCGTGTGTCTATTATGGGGATGAGTATGGAGATCCTGGTGCAAATGATCCCGACAATCGTCGCTGGATGAGATTTGACAATTTGAGTGAGAAGGAGCAGGATGTACTCTCTGCGGTCAAGAGTCTGACAGCTCTGAGAAGAGGCTCAATGCCCCTGCTTTACGGAGATTACAAACTCCTGAGTGCGGACAGAGATGTGATATCTTATATGAGATCCTACATGGGCGAGTATGTTATCACAATTTTAAATAAGTCGGATGAGGCTAAAGAAGTGAAAATTTTATTACCTTTAGGGCTGACTTATGACGGAAAGAGTCAATTTGTTGCAACAGTTGACCCTGTTTCGTTCAAGATTATTCAAAACAAATAAAATATACAGACATGAGGAAACAATTATTATTCTCGCTACTGACAATTTTCTGTTTATTCGGCTGCCAGCCAAAGCAGGAGATTATTCAGACCAATGTTCAGCACCCGGACTGGGTTAAAAATGCAGTTATTTATGAGGTTAATATGAGGCAATACACTCCGGAAGGAACGTTTGCAGCCTTTGAAAATCATTTGGACAGACTGCAGGAAGTGGGGATTGATATTTTATGGCTTATGCCTATTCATCCGATTGGAGTTTTGGACAGAAAGGGTGAGTTGGGAAGCTACTATTCAGTGCAGGACTACTATGCAGTTAATCCGGAATATGGTACCATAGATGATTTTAAGCATCTGCTTGCCGCTGCTCATGAAAAGGGCTTTAAAGTGGTGCTCGACTGGGTTGCCAACCATACTTCAAGAGATGCCGTATGGGTTTCTGAACATCCTGAATGGTATTTAAAAGACTCATTAGGCAATATCGCTACTTTGTATGACTGGACAGATATTGCTAATCTGGATTACGACAATGCAGAGCTTAGAGCCGCAATGATTGAAGCGATGAAATATTGGGTTAACCTTGGAATTGACGGGTATCGTTGTGACGTAGCCGGTGAAGTTCCTTCTGACTTTTGGAATGAGTGTTTTGCAGAGTTGAGAGCCGTTAATCCTGATCTTTTCTTCCTTGCTGAGGCAGAAAAGCCTGAATTGCAGATGGATGCCTTTGATGCGTACTACACTTGGGAGCAGATGCATATCTGGTATGCTTTGGCCAAAGGCGAAATAAACGCAGATTCACTTGCCAACTTCTATGTTGATTATCAGGAGCATCGCGGCATGCCTGCAAATACGATTCCTATGAACTTTACTTCCAACCACGATCAAAATTCATGGAGCGGAACGGATGCGGAGCTCTATCCTGATGCAGTTAAGCAGTTTGCAGTGCTTTCATATATTGTGCCCGGAATGCCAATGATTTATACGGGTGAGGAGGCAAGTCTTGATCACAGACTCCAATTTTTCACTAAAGATAATGTAGATTGGGATAATGACCGGCATGACATGAAAAACCTTTATAAGGATCTTTCGGCCCTTCGAGATGAACATGCCTGCCTGTGGGCACAGCCTTGGGGTGGATTGATGGCAATACTGCCTTCTGATCACCCTGAGCAGATTTTTGCCTTTGAAAGAGAAGCAGAGGGAGATCTTTGCCTTGCCATGTTCAACTTCTCAAATGAGGAAGTCACATTTAAGGTGGACAATCACCTCGCAACAAAGGACAATGAATTTACCCTGCCCGCACACGGATATCACATCATCTTCAGTGTTGGAGATTGCTTCGGTAATTGTGACGGCAGTGAGTTGGAAGAGGCTGTTGAGAAGATAGCTGTAGAAACTGAGGACGTTAAAGATGAAGTAAAAGAATAGATGAAGAAAGTATTATTAATTATAAGTTTGATTCTCGTGGGAGTCGTTGGTCATGCACAGAACATAGAGAGGGTTGAGCCTCCCTGCTGGTGGGTCGGAATGGAAACTCCTCTTCAATTGATGATTCATGCCACAGGCATACAGGGATCCACAGTTGTCTTGGCCGAAAAGACTAAAGGCCTTTCGATAGAAAAAGTACATGACGCCGACAGCCCGAACTATCTCTTTGTTGATGTCAAGATTGGCAGCAGAGTCGCTCCGGGAGAGTACAAGTTTGTAATTACCAGACCTGACGGTAAAAATATAGAGTTTGCATATACACTGAATGCGAGAAAAGCCGGATCCGCCAAAAGAGAAAGCATCAAAGTAAGTGATATGGTATATCTTATTGTGCCGGACAGATTTTCAAACGGAGATACATCCAATGACTCCAATAAAGATGCAGTGGAAAAGGGAGACAGGAACAATTTGGGAGGTAGGCATGGTGGTGATATTCAGGGTATTATCAATCATCTTGATTATCTTGCAGACCTTGGCGTTACCGCTGTTTGGTCCACTCCAATGCTGTTTGACAACGAAAAAACCTATTCATATCACGGGTATGCCTGTGCCGATTATTACATGATTGATCCGCGTATGGGTACTAATGAGCTTTACAGGCAATATGTTGAAAAGGCTCATGAAAAAGGTATCAAGATAATTATGGATATGG
Source organism: Bacteroidales bacterium (assembly GCA_028691975.1). Lineage (GTDB taxonomy): Bacteria > Bacteroidota > Bacteroidia > Bacteroidales > UBA932 > Cacconaster. The sequence continues at coordinate 3,248 of JAQUYF010000024.1, forward strand.
TGCCAAACCATTGTGGAACAGCTCACTGGTGGATGAAAGACCTGCCTTTTGAGGATTGGATTTTCAAGTTTGACGAATATACTCCTTCCAATTTTGCAATGTCCACTCATGCCGACCCTCACGCAAGCCTGCTGGACAAAACCCTCTGTATAACAGGCTGGTTTGATCATACAATGGCTGATATGAATATTGCTCAGCCATTTGTCAATAAGTATTTTACTCAAAATGCAATATGGTGGTTAGAGTTTTCTGGCCTTGACGGGATTAGAGTGGATACATATCCTTATTCGGATCGTTTTGCGACAGCTCAGTGGGTAAAGAATATTCGCAACGAGTACCCTAATATCAATATAGTGGCTGAGTGTTGGTTAGGAGATCCGCTTTCTGTCTCGTACTGGGAAGGCGCAAGAGTGCAGCGAGACGGCTTTTGTTCCAATTTGCCGCAGGTAATGGATTTCCCGTTGAGGGATAAATTGATGACCGGCTTCAGAGAGGATAAGACAGTTCCGGATTGGGGTCAGGGAATGGTAGAGATTTACAACTCTCTCTCCCTGGACTATGCTTATGAAAATCCTTATAATCTTCTCATCTTTGCAGGGAACCATGATACGTATCGTCTCGCTCATGAGATGAACGGTGATTTTGCGAAGATGAAAAATATTATGACGCTTCTTGCGACTATGCGTGGTATGCCTCAGTTGTATTATGGGGATGAGTTAGGTCTCAAGTCCCTTGACGGCACTACCGGTCATTCTCAGGAGAGGGTTGATTTCCCCGGAGGATGGAAAGCCGATAAGCTCAATCTGTTCAATGCAAAAGACAGGAGTTCGGATCAGAAAGATTTACATGATCATACGGCACAACTTTTTAATTGGAGGAAAGGCTCTAAAGCTGTTGCAGAGGGCAAAATGCTGCATTTCAGACCGACAGGCACAAATATATATGTTTATTTCAGATATGTTAAAGGTGAGGCCGTTATGACCGTCATTAACAACGGGCAGGATGATTATTTGATTAAATGGTCCGACTTTTCCGAAATTACATCTAAATTTGCCTCCAAAGGAAAAAATATAATGACGGGAAAGAGTGTGAAAGTAGGCAGTAAAACCTATGTTCCCGCTCAATCTTCAATCGTAATAGAATTTAAATAGAAGTATGAAACCTACATTATTGGTACTTGCAGCCGGAATGGGCTCGCGTTATGGTTCATTAAAGCAAATGGACGGCCTCGGCCCCTGTGGCGAAGCGATAATAGATTATTCAATATATGACGCCATTCGTGCCGGATTCGGCAAGGTGGTCTTTGTTATCAGGCACTCTTTTGCAGAGCCATTTCAGAAGATTTACAATAAGGAAAGATTTGGCGGTCGGATAGAGGTAGCCTTCGCTTTCCAGGAATTGGAATATATCCCCGAAGGATATTCAATTCCGGAAGGAAGAGAGAAGCCATGGGGTACCAATCATGCCGTTATGATGGCAAAAGATATTATTAATGAGCCTTTTGCAGTGATTAATGCAGATGACTTCTATGGTAAGGAGAGTTATCAGACCATGGGGGATTATCTTCGCACTATTGAAGAGAGCAAAGGCAAGTATGCAATGGTAGGCTATCACCTTGAAAATACTCTTTCAGAGTTCGGTTCGGTATCTCGCGGAGTCTGCACAACAGATCACGAAGATCACCTTATCGGAGTTGTTGAGAGGACTTCTATTGAGCGCAAGGGTGACATAATTTGCTTCACAGAGGGTGGAACAGATACTGTACTTGACCCCAAGTGCTTTGTATCCATGAATTTCTGGGGTTTTACTCCCGAATACTTTAACTATTCTGAAGAGATTTTCAAGTCTTTCCTGTCAGCAGAGACAATTAAGACCAATCTTAAGGCAGAATTCTTCATCCCATACGTTGTGGACGTGCTTATCAAGCGTGGTGATGCCAAGTTGAAAGTGCTCAATTGTGATGCCAAATGGTTTGGTGTTACATACAAGGAGGACAGACCTTTCGTGGTAAATAAGATTCAGAGCCTCATTGAAGCCGGAGTTTATCCGCGCAGTCTCTGGGGGAAATAATTTCAACACCCCTGTAATATCATGAAGAAGTTGTTTGTGTTGGCTGTGAGTCTGCTGCTGTTGGCATCTTGCCGCAATGGCGCAGGAGTTGACGCTGCACTCTCTGAAAGCGAGGCTCTGATGACTGATCATCACGATAGTTCGCTTGTGTTGCTTAAGGCTGTTGACATATCGCAGATTAAAACTCGCGCAGCAAAAGCAAAATATGCACTTCTTTACACTCAGGCACAGCACAAAAATTATGAGACGATACAAAGCGATTCGTTAATCGGCATCGCAGTGAGCTATTACAAAAGTCACGGTAAGAAGGATCAGTATGCGAAAAGCCTCATGTACAACGGTGCTGCGCTGTATGATATGAAACACTACAATCAGGCCGTTGAAAAGTACAAAATGGCTGAACAACAAGCTAAAGGGTCTTCAGACTATTTTCTCCTGGGAATGATTAATTCGCAAATTGGCGAAGTTTATATCATGACCCACTCTGATCTGTCCTACATAGTTGCCAGGTATAAATTGGCGTCCAAGTACTATATTCTGGGGGAATTACCAAAACATGAATGTAGTTGCTATGCAAAGATAGGGGCATACTATTTCCTGATGAATGAAAGAGACAGCGCGTTTTTTTATATAGATAAATCTATCCGGATAGCCGAGTCATGGAATTATAGTAGTTTGTTGCTGCTTAATTACTATACTATGATGCTTGCCTATGCTAAGAGTAATGATTATGCAGCAGCAAAGCAAGTCGGCCTGAAAGCGTATTCAAAGTCACGGACAAATGGTTCTACACTCTCCGAACTCGCTCGTGCGTACGCTTATCTTGGTATGACAGATTCTGCTAAATACTACTACAATCTTATTCCGGCAACATACAACAATCTGGTTGAAAAGTACAGAACTTTATCACATATAGAAAGAAGTGCCGGACGATATGATTTGGCCTATCGTTATTTTGTTGACGCGCAGATTATAGCAGACTCAGTAATGAATCAGTCAAGGATGTTTGATGCTATTTCTACGGAAAAGCAGTTTGATACACAGCAATTAGTTGCTCAGAATCAAATACTTAAGGAGAAATCTCGTAATTGGTTGTATATTGCGGGGTTAGCTATACTTTCGGCTATTCTGTTATTACTTGCATACCAACGTAGGAGGCATCAGATAGTGGAGCAGATTGCATTTATTGAGCAACTACAATCCGACAGGGATCATAATATGGCAATGCTTAATCACCTTACATCCGTCGGGGAATTGCAGGAAAAGACCAAGATTGCGATAGAAAGTAGCCTTCTGCGTATAGATTCTATCATTGATATGTATTATCAACATGAAGAGAAGTCACATTTATTTGCAAAAGAGTTCGCAAAGAAAATGAATTTAGGGGAATTTAATAAAGAATTTCTTGATGAAATTATTGTTTCAGTTAATGCCTGTAAAAATAATATTATCACAGATATAGCTACAGCTCATCCTTCTCTTACGGAAGATGATCTGTCTTTTATATGTTTCCTGATGCTCAATTTTTCTAAAACTTCTATCACTGCCATATATGGATACGAAAATATTCAATCGGTATACCAACGTACTAAAAGGTTGTCTGATAAAATGGGCTTAAAGGTACCCCTAAAGGCTTATTTGCTTGATATTCAGAGAGGTGGCAATTCTGCCTCCTAATGCACTGATTGCCAGATAGTTATCGGTTGGTCGGGCCTTGACTAGATTTTTTTTAAAAACACATCTGATTTTCAAGTAGTTACAAGGGCTTTGACTATATTTTTTTCTTAGCTTTTTTGATAAATAGCATATATCTTTGTGCCGTTTATATGAGAACTCTTCACCTTTATTACGATGGCTATGTATTTTAAAAAAAATCTATTAATTGTTTTTCTATTCTGTGCTGCAGTAGAAGTATTCGCACAAACTAATGAAGTTGAGATGCAACAGGGTGTATTGCAAGAGGGGAGTAATCCTCGATCAGGCATATTATTACCCAGAGTTTGGTTTAATGGTGATGTGCCGGAACTCTCTGTACAGTTCTCTAACTCAAGCATTCAATACACAATGTGCATCAGGGATATGACGGGAGCCGTTGTCTATCAGGACGACTTCATCGCCAACGGCACTATGCAATATTTCTATCCGGGTATGCTGCCATCAGGGACGTATATAATAGCAATATTCCGGCAGCAGGAATACTATTACGGATATTTTGACGAAGAGGAATGAAACTTCAAAGC
>JAQUYF010000024.1:7657-9732 GCA_028691975.1 Bacteroidales bacterium
CAGTTACTGACTCGCAGGGCTATTCGTGGCAACTTCACTTTGTTAATAATTCACTGCAAATAATTGAATTGCTTCTATGCAAATGTGATGTGATTTTCTAAATCTGCGTTTTGTAATCATCTGTTGCTTACTATTTTGTCTAAATTTGGCTACGCAATGTGCGGAGCCAAATTTCAACAAGTAGTTGAGCACAACTATGCTAAAAATAACGCCCCAAATGGAGTGACCCACAAAAACAAAGCAGATGTCTGTTAAATTTGTCAAATTATTGAGAGATGAGACATCAACAAGATTTTGGGGTACATTATCATGTATATCATGTTGTAAATTCAGAAGATGTGGCCTTCAGAGACGATATGCTTAATCGGTATATCGACGCGTTAAAGGTCGTCTTATAAAATGGGCGTAGATATTTCGTCAAGGACCATCTATCTGATATTCAAAGAGATAACCCTCATAGACCTAATGCGCTGATTGTTAAATAGTTGCAGACAAAAAAAGGTCTTGTATAGATTATTTTTAAAAACGTATCTGAAGATCAGTCACTTACGAGGGCGTTGAAAGGTCTTGAATAGTTTTTTTCTCAGGTTTACTAATAAGTTGTGTCTAACTTTGTAACAATATAATTAGAAAACAAATGCAGTAAATATGAAACAATTACAATTATCGAAATTGAAATTGGTGCCAACTTCGGAAGAGTGCTGACCTATCACTTCTACCTTGGCGTCGGAGCAGCAGGGCTGCAATATTTCAACGATGCCAATACTGTGCCCTTATATCTCAATCCAAGAGTTTATTTTTCAAACAATGTAAATAAGTTGGTTTATGGATTTCAGGCTCGGAATATTGACATATAGCCCTGAAAAAGAAGTAAATGGCGGAATCCTTCGTACTGATGCTATTGGTCCGTACGGAGCCTTGGCAATAGGTCATAGTTTTTCAAAAATCATGTTGAGCCTTGGAGTAAATATCTACCCTGTCATAAACGAAACGCAAAAGTCGGATCTTGGTTATGGTTCCGGAGCCTATGCCTGCGGTGCCTTCTTTGTGATGTTGGCACATTTACTCTTTAATACCCATCAGCTCCCTGATTTCGGTCTTGGCTGCTTTCCAGCGGGGAACGTCGATTTTTGAACCGATAACTTCGACAACTTTGGCAGCAATGATTGATCCTACCTCACCGCAAGTTTTCAATGGCATCCCAAGAGCGTGTGCATAAAGAAAGCCTGCCGCATAAATGTCGCCTGCGCCGGTAGCATCTATAGTGTTTGCCGGCCATGCCTCTATGTAATGGTAATCTTCACCACATTTGACCATGGAGCCATCTTTGCCCACCTTAACGACTGCAATTTTTCCCTTTTCGGCAATCTTATCCAGAGCTTCACGCGGCTTCAAGTGAGTAAATGACTCAGCCTCAGTCTCATTGGCAAATACGATATCTACATAATTATCGACCACATCGTGAAGGAATGTTTCATTGGACTCGACCACGTTGTAGCTGGCCATATCCAAAGAGATAGTCATTCCCTTTTTCTTTCCCAGCTCTACGGCTCTCCTGAAAAGCCTCTGATTCTGAACAAGATATCCTTCAAGGTGCAAGTAGTCGTAGCCATCAAAGTATTCAGGCTTCAGATCTTCCGGCTCAAGCTGGAGAGCTGCTCCCAAATAGACTGCGAATGTCCTCTCAGCATTCGGTGCGGTTACAAAGACCATAGCGCGGCCCGAAGAGGCGGTGCCTTTCAGAAGAGTGGGTTTTATGCCGTTCCTTTCCTGATCGGATTTGAAGAGTGAGCCAAGTTCGTCATCACCTATTTTTCCTATGAATCCTGCCGGCATGCCGAAAATGGCTGCAGCCGAAATAGTATTTGAGGCAGAGCCTCCGGCTACATATTGAACTCCTATTTCTTTCAGCTTTTCCCAAATTTTGTTGCCTGTGGTAGCGTCCACGTGCTGCATGCTGCCGCGTGGCAAGTTATAGTCTTTCAGAAGCGAGTCATCCGGCAGTACCGCCAGAATATCGGTCAGTGCATTGCCTATGCCGAGAATAGATTTCATACGTCGAGTAATATTTTAAT
>JAQUYF010000024.1:9832-27053 GCA_028691975.1 Bacteroidales bacterium
GTCGATGGTGTTAAAGCAAGCTTTAAAATGGAACATAAATGGGCTTTTTTCGCCTATACCGTCATGATTTGGATTGGTTATTGGGTGATGAGCCTCTTTACAATATATGCGTTTCCGGAGTTCTCCGAACTCGGCATTATGGACGCCCTGTTTCTGATGGTTGTCGGCTCTTTAGGCTGGATTGTTCCCGTCCAGGGAGGTTTTGGGGCATACCATTTCATAGTCAGTATGACATTGGTGCCTATTTACGGAGTTACACAGCAGACAGGATTGATATTTGCCACCATTTCACACGAATCTCAGATAGTGCAGATGCTGATTTGCGGAGCGATCTCCCTTATCAGTGTAGCCCTGTATAAAAAGAAAAAGAGCCCGCAAGGGGCTCCTGTATCGGAAAAAGTCGAAGTGCCGGAATCTTAAAACAAGCCGTGCAACTGCGCTTCTATTTTATCTGTGATTGTGCTGAAGTCGTTGGGATTTTCCTCAAAATTAAGCGTATCCACATCAATAATCAGCAACTTACCGTCTTTGTATCCGTTAATCCACTTTTCATAAAGTTCGTTAAGACCTTTCAGGTAGTCGAGTCTGATGCTGCTTTCGTACTCTCGTCCCCTTTTCTGAATATTACTGACAAGGTGAGGAATCGATGAACGCAGGTATATCAGCAGATCCGGAGCTTTCACAAGAGAAACCATCAGATCAAACAGGGAGGAGTAATTCTCAAAGTCTCTTGAGGACATAAGCCCCATAGCATGCAGGTTAGGTGCAAATATGCAGGCATCTTCATAGATACTGCGGTCTTGAATGATAACCTCATTGGACTTGTTAATCTCAACCACGTCCACAAAACGCTTGTTAAGGAAGTAAATCTGAATATTGAACGACCATCTTTCCATGTCACTGTAAAAGTCTGAAAGATAAGGATTAAAGTCAACTGATTCGTACTTCGGTGTCCAGTTGAAGTGCTTGGTTAGCATACGGGTCAGAGTTGTCTTTCCGCTTCCTATGTTTCCTGCAACGGCAATATGCATATCTGATATTCTTATTGATTACGATTAACAAAAATACAAACTCTTTTCGTAATTTTGTAATTATTTCTTAAAAACTCATATCATGATCGAGATAAAGACTTTTTACTTCAATGAACTTAGGGAGTGCTGCTATATTGTGTGGGATCAGACCAAAGAGTGTGTAATAATTGACCCTGGCTGTCAGACAGACAATGAATTGGGGCGATTGGATACTTTTATGCGAGACAATCTGCTAAAGCCTGTCAAGATACTTCTCACACACGGTCATTTCGACCATGTTATGGGGCTTGAAAATGTAGCCACAAAATGGGATCTGCCTATATATATGCATCTTAATGATATGGATCAGATTAAGCGTGCGGTGCAGTATTGCGCAATGTTCGGATGGGAGATCAAAGAGATAACTCACGAGATCACCGGGATTAAGGATGGGGAGACGATTACCTTCGGCGCTTCCAAATTGAAGGTGTTACATACTCCGGGACATACGCAGGGAGGCGTCTGCTTCTACAACAAAGAGCAGAAAGTACTATTCAGCGGAGATACTCTTTTTGAAGGGAGTATCGGTCGTACAGACCATCCGGGCGGCAATTATGATCAGTTGATGGACAGCATTTACAAGAAATTGAGAGGGCTTCCTTTGGATACGCAGGTGCTTCCAGGGCACGGAGAGCCTACCACTATCGGAACAGAGCTCAAGTCTAATCCTTTTTTGCAGCCATATTAATTTATGCAGGAAGAGCAGCAGATAGAGATTATTGGAGCGCGAGTCAACAATCTGAAAAACATAGATTTGACGATTCCGCGCGACAAACTTGTTGTCATCACCGGCCTTTCCGGAAGCGGTAAATCCTCTTTAGCATTTGATACGATCTATGCCGAGGGACAGAGACGCTATATGGAGACTCTTTCCGCTTATGCAAGGCAGTTTATCGGAATGCTTGAACGGCCGGATGTGGATGATATTAAGGGACTTAGTCCTATCATTGCAATAGAGCAGAAGACCACAGGTCGCAATCCGCGCTCAACAGTCGGGACCATTACAGAGATATATGACTTTTTAAGACTGCTCTACGCAAGGGCATCTCAGGCTTTTTCACCCGAGACGGGCAAGGAGATGGTCAGATATACTGATGATCAGATTGTTGACTTGATAATAAGCAAGTATTCCGGCAAGAAGATATTACTTCTTGCTCCAATAGTCAGAGGGAGAAAAGGTCACTACAAAGAGCTGTTTGAGACGCTCACAAGGCGAGGCTACAACAAAGTGCGAGTTGACGGCAAGGTGGTATCGTTAAGAGATTTAGCTCCGCTTGACAGATATAAAGTGCATTTTATAGAATTGGTTGTGGATAAACTTTTCCCCGGAGATGGTGGAGATGAACGTAAGCGTATCAGCGATTCGGTTGCGACAGCTCTTAATCAGGGTAAAGGATCGATAGCCATACTTTCTTTAGAAGATGACAGCATCAGTCACTTTAGCAAAAACCTCATTTGCCCTGATACCGGTCTCTCATTTGCAATCCCTGCACCTCATACTTTCTCTTTTAATTCTCCGCAGGGGGCATGTCCTCACTGTCGCGGACTTGGCACCATAGCGCGGGTCGATATCAAGAAAATCATCCCTGACGACAAGAAGTCCATAGCGGATGGAGGCATTGAGAGCATAGGTTCCATGCGTGCCAATACTACTTTTAAGTATCTTGAGGCTATCGCCAAAAAATATCACTTCTCAATTCATGATCCGATTAAGAGTATTCCGGAAGATGCGTTTAATCTGATATTGTATGGGTCTGATGAACTGTTCAGAATAGGAGATGAAAAAGATAGCGAGATGGCTGCATTTCAGGGGGTGGTCTCAATGGCTACTTTGAGCGGTGACGAGAGCGAATTTCTGCTCTCCAAAAAGGACTTGTATATGGATGAGATGGTCTGTCCCGTCTGCAACGGCACTCGGCTCAAGGCAGAGGCCCTTAACTTCAAGATAGATAATAAGAATATAGCCGAGGTAGCCGCAATGGACATGGACCTGCTCTATGAATGGGTCACAACACTTAATGAGAAGCTCTCCCAGCGTCAGCAGGCTATAGCAGCGGACATACTCAAAGAACTGACGGATCGTATCTCATTTCTCAGGGAAGTGGGACTGAACTATCTCTCTCTTAACAGAAGTACTCGTTCGCTGAGCGGTGGAGAGAGTCAAAGAATCAGATTGGCCACTCAGATAGGGTCCAAACTTGTTAATGTGCTCTATATTCTCGATGAGCCGAGTATAGGACTGCACCAGCGAGACAACCGAAAGTTGATTGCATCTCTCAAGACATTGCGTGACGAGGGTAACTCCGTTATGGTGGTGGAGCACGATCAGGAGATGATGACCTGCTCCGACTGGCTGATAGATCTCGGTCCGGGTGCGGGAGATCATGGAGGATATGTGTTGTACAACGGCAGACCGGAGGAGATTGACAAGAGCAAAGTGCCCAGTCTGACGATTGACTATTTGCTTGGCCGCAAAAAAATAGAAATTCCGGACATTCGCAGGCGCGGCAACGGTAAGTTTCTTACGCTTCGCGGCGCATCGGGCAACAATCTGAAAAATGTAAATCTGATTCTCCCCTTAGGTATGCTTGTCGGAATCAGCGGGGTGAGCGGCAGCGGCAAATCTTCCCTCATCAACGAGACATTGATGCCGATACTGAGCAACAAGTTTTATCGTTCGAAATATCGTCCTTTGCCATACGATTCGCTTGAAGGAGTAGAAAATATAGATAAACTTATAGAGATAGACCAAAGTCCGATAGGTCGCTCTCCACGCAGCAATCCTGCCACTTACACCAATGTCATGACGGATATTCGCAAGCTGTTTGAGGAGACTCCCGATGCGAAGATCAGGGGTTTCAAAGCCAACAGATTTTCATTCAATGTAAAGGGAGGAAGATGTGAGATGTGCAAGGGGGCCGGTATTCAACTGATTGAGATGCGTTTTTTGCCACCGGCACGCGTCACTTGCAAGGAGTGCAACGGTAAGCGATATAAGCCTGATACCCTGGCGGTAAAGTATAAAGGAAAGAGTATAAATGATGTTCTTAACATGACTGTCTCGCAGGCAGCGGCTTTTTTTGAGCCTATTCCGGCTATTGCATACAAACTTAAGACATTGGAGGATGTTGGTCTTGGGTATCTTACGCTTGGGCAGCAGGCTATTTCCCTGAGTGGCGGAGAAAGCCAGCGTATCAAGCTCTCGACTGAACTTTCGAGAAAGGATACCGGCAATACGCTTTATTTGCTTGACGAGCCTACCACAGGATTGCATTTCGAAGATATAAAAGTATTGCTCGGTGTATTACAAAGACTTGTTAATCAGGGTAATACCGTGGTTATTATAGAGCATAACCTTGATGTACTCAAGTCAGTGGACTATTTAATAGATATGGGACCGGAAGGGGGCAATGCCGGTGGAATGATTATTGCAGCCGGTACACCTGAACAAGTCGCTGATAGCCCGGGTTCTTTCACGGGGCAGTATTTAAAAGAGATGTTATAATGGATAAATTTGATCTACAGTCAATTAATGGACGGCGTCCATATATCAGAACGCTGATGTTTGTGCTGCAAAAGGCAGTTAATGAGCTATATCCGGACAAAAAGCTCGTGTTGGATTATTCGCTCCCAAGCGGACTTTACGGAGAAGTGAAGGGGTTGGAGATGACTCCAGAGAGAGTGCAGCAGCTAAAAGAACGTATGCGTATCATAGTAGATGCCAATTTTCCGATTGAGGAAGATGTGATGGACTTGCAGGAAGCAATCAGGATATTCGAGTCAAACAATCAGATAGAAAAGGCTACAATAGCGCGCACGTCCGGCGTTCCTTTTGTCAGAGTGTGCAAGATGGGCAATACGATAGACAACTTCTACGGACAGATGCTCTCCTCTACGGGAGATGTGAAGGTCTTTGATCTGATACCTTACCTTCAAGGGATGTGCCTTGTCGTCCCTTCAACGGAAAATCCCAAAGAGGTGACCAAGACTATCCCTCAGGAGAAGATAGCAAGTATCTTCCAGGAGCATTCCAACTGGTGCACTATCCTTAAAGCCAAGGGTATAGGCAGCCTGAACACTGCACTTACGCAGGGGCGCGCCAAAGAGCTTATTCAGCTCTCCGAGGCTCTCCATGAACACAGATATTCCGAGATAGCCAACCAGATCACCGAAAGGATTGACAAGGTAAGACTTGTCTTGATTGCGGGGCCATCCAGCAGTGGTAAGACCTCTACTTCTAAACGTATTGCCCTTCACCTGAAGGTAAATATGATCAATCCGATCGTCATCGAATTGGACAACTACTTCGTCAGCAGAGATAAGACTCCGCGGGATGAGAATGGAGATTATGATTTCGAGTCACTCTACGCTTTGGATTTGCCTTACCTTAACAAGCAGCTCAACCAGTTGTTTTCAGGAGAGGAGATAGAAATTCCGAGGTACGATTTTGTGACCGGACAAAGAACTTTTGCAGGGCAGAGATTGAAACTTGGTAAGGGAGATATACTTGTAATGGAGGGAATCCATGCGCTGAACCCCAAGTTGACGGATCAGATCTCGGATGAGATGAAGTTCAAGGTCTATGCGTCTGCTCTGACTTCACTTTCTGTGGATGAAAATAACAATATCTCTACTTCGGACAATCGTCTGCTTCGCCGTATTGTGCGTGACAATCAGTATCGCGGTATCAATCCGGAGCAAACTATACTTCGCTGGCCGAGTGTACGTGCAGGTGAGATAAAGAATATCTTTCCTTATCAGGAAAATGCGGATGCCATGTTCAATTCAGCTTTGATATATGAGATTCCGATGTTAAAGTGCTATGCAGAACCTTTGTTGAGGAGCGTTGATCCGCACTCTCCTGCCTATCCTGAAGCAACAAGACTTCTTGATTTTCTGCGGGATATTATTGCCCTTACTCCTTTGGAAATAGCTACCATACCGCCTACCTCTATCTTGAGGGAGTTTATCGGAGGGTCAAGCTTTTCGTATTAATCTAAGGACGAAGCCAGGTTTCAGGGTTCTGCTTTTCCATGCCCTTCCAGATCTCAAAGTGTATGATTGAGACTCCGTTGGATTCATCGATAGTACCGAGAGATTCCCCTGTGCTCACTCTTTGGCCTGCCTTGACAGAGGCTTTCTTTAACTTGCAGTAAAATGTATAGAAGGTGCCGTGCTGTACCAGGACGCATGAGCTGTATCCCTGGATAAAGACTACCTGCTTTACCACTCCGTCGAAGACGCAGCAGGCGTCGGCATTTTTGGAGGTTGAGATATTAATACCGTTATTCTCGGGGAGTTTGAGATTTTTATAGACAGGGTCAAAATGGACTCCGAACTTATCTGTGATGACACCTTGCTTTACAGGCCATGGCAGTTTTCCTTTGTTTTGCTCAAACATTCCAGTAAGGGTGTAATCAACATCCGTTTTGTTTTTGTTCTGAGTCTGGATGCTTTTGTTCAGGATACGCTCTATCTCTTTATTGAGTCTTTCTACTTCTCTCTTTTTTTGAGCCAGATCCTGTTTATATTTAGTCTGGTTGTTTGAGAGCGTTTTCGCGACTTGATTGGAGCGGTCTTCTTCCTTTCGCAGTTTGTCGTATTCTTTCTGCTGTTCGCCTCTCATCTGTTTGGCAGAGCTCTTAAGAATGTTTAGTTCCTTTTTCTCCGATTCCAAATCAGCCTGAGTTCCCTTGATGTTGTTAACCTGATTGTTAACTACATTGGAGAGGTTTTTAAGGTAAGCAAACCTTCGATATCCCTGACCGATATTTTCGCTGGCGAGAATGTACATAAACCAGACTTTCGTATCTCTGTTTTTGTATGTATTGTAGATAAGACGGTTGTAGTACTCTTCAAGTGTATCCAATTCACTTTGGAGGTCTGCTATTTCCTGATTTTTCAGAGCTATCTGCCTGTCAAAACCACTAATCTCTCCGTCCATTTCGGAGATGATATCTTTTCTGTTTGCCACTTTTTTGCGAAGAAGGGATAGTTGCTGGGAAGTGGCTTTTTGCTTGGAAGCGTTGGCTTTGAGAAGGTTGTCGATATAAGCAATATCCTTATTAAGCTTGTCAACTCTTTGAGACTGACTGGAGACATCTTGTCCCATGGCTAAAGAATGTACAAGAAGCATTAACGGTATGATAAGGATATAGCGTCTCATAGCTCTATTTTTGCTCTTGTTTTCTCTTTTGGATCTTCTCTGTGATGCCCAAAGTGTCATCCATGGCTTTTGCCTGATTCCAGTAAATATACGCCAGGTCATACTCTTTGAGTGAATAAAGGACTTCGGCATAGTGATCGACTATTACAGCACTCTCTTTCCCTCCGTAAAGCATTGCATGTTTGAACAATGCCTTTGCCTCAAGGTCTTGACCCACAAGGTGGAGTATCCATGCATAAGTATCAAGATATGTCGGATTGTCCGGCTCTTGTTCGATAGTCTTTTTGCTCATCTCACGGGCTTTTTTCAGATTCTTCCCCTCAATACTGAGATAATATGCGTAGTTGTTCAATACCGGAAGGTAGTTCGGATCACACTTGAGCACCTTGTCGTAGTGCTTGTAAGCCTTTTTTGTCTGATTGGTCAGATAACAGAGGTCCCCCAGTGCCGAGTTGGCAAAAACGGTGACGGCACTGTCTTTCGGAGCAAGTTCCGTCAGGCGGGTATAATCTTCTATTGCCCCCTGCAAGTCATTTATCTGCCATTTTGCAATAGCTCTCAGTTGCCGTAGATCCGTATCTTTCGGAAAGCGTACCAGCATGGAGTCGGTTGCCTCTTTGAGCAAATCCCATGCATTACACGAATAAAGTACTGAAGCATACTGTACTGCAGCCTTTTTACTATCAGGGTAGAGTTCGCAGGTCTGTCTGAAAATTTCGATTGCAAGATATTGACGATCTGTCTGGTAGTAGTAAAAGCCAAGTAGAGAGTTAAGTGTCGTGTCCATCGGATGGGCATTGTGGGCATCCAGCATCAGTGTGTCAATCTCTTCAATAAAAGCTACTACAAACTGAGGAGACTCCATGAGGTTGTTGAGGTATTCAGCTTTTGATTCAGGTCTAATATCTTTATCTTTGATAAAGTATTTAATATTCTCAAAATACTTGTCGTATTGCCTGAGTATCTGATATATATGGGCTTTACCGTAGTAGGCGGGGGTATAATCGGAGTCCATGTCAATGGCCTGATCGTAGTAGTCAAGAGCTAAAGAATCGTTGTAGTTGCGTACGCAGTAATCTCCGAGCATGGCTGCCATTCTCGGACTCTTGCAATCTTTGTAATACTCTTCAAGAAAGGCGTAAGCCTCTTTTTCGTCACCTTTGTTTTTATTGATCATAAGGTTCATTCGAGTCAGGGCGAACATCTCATTTTTTCCACCCTTCACCTCTACCTTGTCCATGACCGCAAGGGCTTTTTCTGTCTCATTCTGAGAAAAATAGGCATTGATGGCGTCGTAGTAGAGTCCGCTCTTTTCAGGGTATTTGTCAATCAACTCTTCCAGCAGAGAGCATGTTAATTCCCCTCTGTCGGACGCCTGATACAGCATGGCGAGGTAGTATTTGTACCAAAAATTTTCAGGGTCCATGTTGAGGGCAGTTTTAAAGTACTTTTCTGCCTCATTATAACTCTTTTCATCTTCCGCGCAGATCATAGCCAGATAATAGTACGCAGCGTCATTTTTCGGATTATCTGCAATTTCCTTCTGAAAAAGGGGCTTGGCCTGAGTGTAATCGTTATTTTGATAAAGTTGCAATGCGCGGAGGTATGTGCTTGACTGTCCGAAACTTATAAAAGTATAAAAAAGGAAAGCGAAAGCAGCAACGGTTATTTTTCTTTTTATATTGTTAACATTCATAGATAAAATGCATCTTATTATTGTACCGCAAAATTAGCTATAAAACGTGTACAAAAATCAATCCATCTTTTTTTTTCAAGCCATGCAACATTTTATGCTAAATTTGCATCTATATATAGACATATTTAATGGAAGAACAGCTAAAAAATATATCTGTCGAAGATGAGGGTTTGATTGCAGGATGTGTCAAAAATGACAGGCGTGCTCAGAGGAAGTTGTATGAAAAGTATGCCTCTCGTTTTTTTCCTCTGTGCGTGAGATATGTGAGTAGTAGAGAGCAGGCGAAAGATATTCTTCAGGATGGATTTATTACGGTCTTTGATAAGCTGCATACGTATAAGGGCGACGGCTCTTTTGAGGGATGGATGAGGAGGATATTTATCAACACCGCCTTGATGTACATTCGTAGGAATGATATACTCAAGCATACTGATGAGATAGATGAAGTGCCGATTAAAGTTGGAGGATATGAGAGTTTCGATGTTGTGGACAGCCTTGACGCAAAGCAGATAATGCAGATGATCGGAGAGATGCCTGATGGATTCAGAACAGTATTTAACCTGTTCGTATTTGAAGGTTTTAGTCACAGTGAGATTTCAAAAGAGTTGGGAATTACCGAAGGCTCTTCCAGATCTCAGTTAAGCAGGGGGCGTGTGTGGCTACAGGAGAAGATAAATAATTTAAGTAAATGATAAATAAAGATTTAGACGAGATTTTGAGAGAGAAGCTCGAGATGTACAGCGAGTCGGTGGGGGATGACGTCTGGACAGGCATTGAAAGCCGTCTGAACAAAGCCCATCGTGCGAAGATCATCCGTAGGGTTTCTTTATCTGCGATAGCAGTTGCCGCCTCTCTGCTCGTCGGTCTTTTTGTTTTTAGAGATTCTCAAGATGGATCATCTCGGATTTCGGAGCCTTCAAGTATAGCCGAAGTTGTAGATCAGACAAAGACCGATGTTGCAGGGGAGAGTTCGGTTAAGGATGTTATCAGTATGACAGAGCAGATTAAAAATCTGCGATCTTCTGTCGCTATGTTAGAAGTAGAAAAGAGTAAGGAGAGTAAAGAACAGTTAAAAGGTACCATCGGCCAGACTGACAACAACGAAGAGGCTGTAGTAGCTGTAGTGGAGGAGGTTGTAGAGAAGATTGCAGTGAAGGAGCAAACTCCTGTCAAAGAGACCGAGACGGTTGAACCCCCTGTACAGGAGCAGCCGGAGATCTCGATAGACCGGTACATTGCTCAGCTTGATAAAGAAGAGGCGCAGTCAAAACATTCAAGACACACATCATCATTAGCTATAACTTCAAATATCTCTTCAGTTGCATCTGAAGGGAGTTTTATTGCGGACTTCGGTCCGGCTCATTCCAGCTCACAGACCGGGGAGGTTGCCGGTTCAGGGATTATAGAGCCTGTTTCAGAGACGCCTAAATATTTTGTTCCCATCTCTTTGGGTTTGCAATTTAAGACATCTCTTTACAAAAACCTTTATCTTGGAGCAGGTGTCAGGTATTCCTATCTGGTTACTCAGTATGATGCATTAGTTGATAAGGAGCTTTTCAAAGGTACTTACAATCAATTGCATTATGTCGGGATTCCCGTTTCTCTCTATTACAACTTTGTCAATACCGACAGACTTGGTGTCTATGCCTCTTTGGGAGGGGCTATTGACAAATGTGTCAGTTCACGGTATGTCTATGGCAGTCATGTCAGCCATGAGAAAGTTAAGGGATTGCAATATTCTGTAAATATCGGCATAGGTGTTGAATATTGGTTTGTGAAGCGCTTCGGGATCTATTTTGATCCGAGCATCTCGTACTATTTCGACAACAGTCAGCCGCTCTGTATCAGGACCTCACAGCCACTTCAGATTAATGCTGAATTGGGATTCAGATTTAAAATTTAACAAAAATTAACGTGGAATAAAATCCACGTTTTTTTTGTATTCTCGAGAAAAGATAATTCTTTAAAAAGCCTTCTCCGCGCTCTTGCAGAGAAGGTTTTTTGATTATAATTTTGAGGCAAAACACGATAGTTATGCTTTTCAAAACATTTTGTGCAACCTGCATAGGAATAGATGCTGTAACCATTACGGTAGAGGTGGATATGTCAGTAGGAGTGGGGCTGTACCTTGTGGGCCTGCCTGACAGTGCCGTCAAAGAGAGTATTATGAGGGTTACTACGGCCTTGACAGGGTGCGGATATAGAATCCCCGGTAAGAAAACGATCTTCAATCTGGCTCCCGCCGACATCAGGAAGGAGGGATCTTCATACGATCTGGCTATAGCGATAGGTCTTTTAGCAGTTTCAAATCAACTGATTTTGCCTAAATGCGGGGAGTTTATCATAATGGGAGAGTTATCACTTGATGGAGAAGTCAGAGCCGTTTCAGGAGCACTCCCGGTCGCTGTTCATGCAAAAGAGGCAGGCTTCAAAGGTTGTATTTTTCCGAAGGAGTCTGCAAAAGAAGCTGCTGATATCGAAGGAGTAGAGATATATGGAGTCTCTGACCTATATGAGGCTATTGAGGTACTCTCTGCAAGGGAAGATGCATCACATTTGCTGGTAAAGAAGAGCCAGGCAACCGTATCTGCTTTGCGTCCGCACAACAATTTCAGGGGAGTCAAGGGTCAGGCTTTGGCCAAGCGCGGGCTTGAAATAGCCGCTGCAGGTGCCCACAATCTTATTCTGGTTGGGTCGCCGGGAAGCGGCAAAACATTTATGGCCTCCTGCCTCCCCTCTATTTTGCCCCCAATGAGTCGAGACGAGTCGATAGAAACGAGTAAGATCTATTCTATTGCAGGAAAGCATATCGGGCATGAAGGGCTGCTGAGCGAGCGGCCTTTTAGAACCCCTCATCACAGTGCGAGCCTCATTTCGCTTATAGGCGGGGGACAAAATGCCGCTCCGGGAGAGATCTCCCTTGCCCACAACGGGGTGCTCTACCTGGATGAGATTGCTCAGTTTGGTAAAACCACATTAGATGCACTGCGGCAGCCTTTAGAGGATGGACATGTCACTATTTCGAGGGCAAAGTACAAGGTGGATTATCCCTCTTCGTTTATGATGATTGCTTCCATGAATCCGTGCCCCTGTGGTTATTACGGAGACGGGTCGGGCAGATGTACGTGCTCACCTTCGATGGTAATGCGTTATATGTCACGCATATCAGGACCAATGATGGATAGATTGGATATGCATATCTTCGTAAAACCAGTCTCGGCTGATGATCTGGTTCGTGATGCGCAGGAGGAGTCGAGTGAAGAGATTGCAAAGCGAGTCGTCGCGGCTCGCAATCTGCAGTTGGAGCGTTTCCGTAAGGACGGAATATTTACCAATTCGCAGATGAATGATACCTTGCTGCGTAAATATTGTTGTATCGGGGATGCTCAGAAGTCTTTTTTGAAGAGAGTAATTGATAAATTGAAGCTATCGGCCCGCTCATACAACCGTATTCTTAAGTTGTCACGCACGATTGCCGACCTGGAAGGCAATAATTTCATATCTTTGCAAAACATTGGCGAGGCGGTACAGTTTAGACACCTTGACCGAGGCAATATTTATGACTGAGATTACAATTAACAAGACCATTGATTTGGAGAGAGCTGCCAAAGAATTTTTGTCAAAGGCGGGAGATAGCTCCATTATAGCTTTTTACGGCCCCATGGGAGCCGGTAAGACCACTTTTATCACTGCGATTTGTAAGGTGCTTGGAGTTAAGGATGTGGTCAACAGTCCTACTTTTACTATCGTAAATGAATATGGCACTGCTCTTGGCCGACCGATATATCATTTTGATTTTTACCGAATTAACAAGCTTTCGGAGGCGATGGATATAGGGTTGTACGAGTATTTCGATTCCGACGGACTCTGTCTGATCGAATGGCCGGAAAAGATTGAAGAGTTGCTGCCGGAGGAGACCCTTAAAGTGAGCATTTTAGTGGATAGCGAAGATACCAGGACATTGCTTTTTTAGATTTATCCGAATTATTTACACCTTAAACTTAATACATTATGAGAAGAGTTCTTTTTGCATTGGCAGTTTCGGTGCTTGCACCGCTCTCTTTGATTTCGGCTCAGAGTTGCGGCTCAAGTTCACATTCCGTTTCCGGCAGTGCGACTGCTGTTGAAGTTGAACCTATCCTGCCCGGGGCAGTTTCCGTAGACGAATATATCCCTTTGATTGAGGGTAAAAAGGTTTGTATTCTTTCCAATCAGACGGGAATGATTGATGATAATACCCATATCTTAGATACCATGCTTTCATTGGGTATCAATGTGGTATCGATACTCTCTCCCGAACATGGATTTCGCGGTACAGCTGACGCCGGTGAACTGGTGAGCAGTTCGGTTGACGAAAAGACCGGAGTGCCTGTACGGTCATTGTATGACGGAAAAGGGGGGTATCCTTCCCAAGAGACAATAGACGAGTTTGATGTGTTGGTGTTTGATCTGCAGGATGTCGGGTGTAGATTTTATACTTATCTTACGACAATGACCAAGATGATGGCAGTATGTGCGCAAAATGGTAAGAAGATGATCATTCTTGACCGCCCTAATCCGTTGGGCTTCTATGTCGATGGTCCTATCCTGGATATGCAGTATAAGTCAGGTGTGGGCTATCTCCCTATACCTGTTGTGCACGGTATGACTTTGGGTGAGTTGTCCGGTATGATTAATGGTGAAAAATGGCTTCCAGATGGCATTCAGTGCGATGTTACTGTTATTAAGTGTCGCAATTATACTCATCATTCCAAGTATGTTTTGCCTGTCAAGCCGTCTCCCAATTTGCCGGATATGCGTTCTATATATCTCTATCCTTCAATGTGTTACTTTGAGGCAACTCCTGTCAGTCTCGGCAGGGGTACAGATAAGGCGTTTCAGATGTATGGTCATCCCAATATGATAGGGTATTCGTACTCTTTTACTCCGAGAAGTATAGCCGGAGCGAAGAATCCTCCTCAATTGGATAAAAAGTGTTTTGGTGTCGATCTTCGCACAAAGCCTACAATCGATGAGATCAATGCTGCCGGGATCAATCTTGAGTATGTAATTGATGCCTACACAAACCTTAACCTCGGTTCACATTTCTTTCGTTCTTTCTTTGAACTTTTAATAGGTCGGGACTACGTCCGCAAAATGATTATGGATGGCGCCACAGCTGCAGAGATTGAAGCTCGGTGGGTCGATGATGTCACTGCCTTTAAAGCTCAGCGAAAGCCATACCTGCTTTACGCAGAGTAAGGGTCTATGCTTCCACCGAGCATAGCCACAGGGTTGCTACACACGACCCATACCTGCTTTATGCGGAGCAAGGGTCTGCACTGCATCTTTGCTACTTCCTTTTTGCTGATGTTACGCTGCAGTTCCAATACTTCTGTTTTTCGTAAATATTTGTTGCTTATTGTTTTGTCTAAAGTTAGCTACGCAATGGTCGGAGCCAAATTTCAATAAGTTATACATTATAACTATGTTGCAAAAAACTGATGGGTCAGACAGAGGATCAACGATATGCCATCTGCCGATTCGTGGGTTGCACATATCAATTATGGATTTTTATGTGTAATTTATCCGGGAGTTTATACTCTTTTATAGTTTGCAAATATTTGGCAGTGCTCATTGGACCTATTGTTTTATGCTCTTTTTTAAGGATGAGAAAGTAGCTACTATATCCTGTGCCAGGAATTTTTTGTCTAGCGATAATAAACTCTGAATCATACTTATAATCGGCAATACAACCTATTTGTTTATCTGTTTGTTGGTCAAATATAATAGATAACTCTTCATCACAAATATATCCATTACCCATATCAACAGTAAATATCTTATCTCCCTTAATGCATATTATTACAGCATAAGTCAGACAAAAGCAAAACAATAAAGATGATACGAGAAAAAAAAGATATAGTAAGACCTTTGCTCGAATCATAGATTTCGCTACTGCTAAGATACGAAGTATTGTAGCACATTGATTCCCCGGAGAGATGATATTGATTCAAAGTAAACTCTCCGGAACCGTCTGAGGCATTCGAAAAGGTGTTGCTGAGGCTCATATCGTTTTTGTGGTTAATAACTTGTTACTGAAAGAGGGGACAAATTACCTTCGTCCCCTCTTGCCTACACTACTATTCTCTATGTTCCGTATATACCGTATTTATCCTTTTTGTCCTATAAATAAAATTGTACCGGCACTTCGTTCTTTGATCAAGAAAATAAATGGTCTGTCCGCCTTGAATTCCGGGGATCGTCCTTCTATTGCATCCGGAGATGCATTTCGCAAGATTGTAGCACTACTTACAGCAGCTTCACTCCCTGTTTCGTTTACTATAAGAGAGGTTTTTTGCATAATCGTGCTGATCGTTACAGGTTCAGACGAATTTGTTATAAAAGAAAAGTCAGCAAGCATCGGATCAAATGCATCGGTAATTCCCAGACCTTGCAATACATAAGCACAATCAAATGTCATGTCAATTTGAAATTTCGGCATGAAAAGCTTTACTTCTGTCGACACTAAGGAGTTATTTATTGCTTCCAACTTATCTACACTTAAAGACTCGATTGCTTTATCAAACGATACATCTTTGTGTGGAAGTAAAACTACCATACTGAAAGCATCATTACCGTATGGCATCTCTATCACTTGGAATATTTCATCTTGGCAATATCCAAAGTACTGATACTGATTCATCATCTCTACTTTAGAAATGGTGCCATCAAGTGACGTGAAAGGAGTGTCTTTTATCGTAGCATCCTCCATAAACGGCATTTGCCAATGTCCCCTGAAATATAATGCATTTACCACCATAATTTTAGTGTTTTGTTCAATCGAAGAAAATAAATTCGAAATCTTTCCTTTAGTATTAGTAGAACACCATTCGTTAACTTGCCTAAGAGCAGATTCTTTAGTAAAGTCAACTCCTTGAGCGATCGCTTCATAGTACTTCTTTGTCATTGAGGAAAATCCACTGTTGAGAGAATACTTTTTATCAACCCATATAGAGTTTGCAAAGATCAATTCCGTAGTATAATCCAATTTAGGTAAAGCCCCTATAATCTTCTGAAAATAGATATTGGTCTCTGTCATTGAATGACTGTTCACCCCTATCGCCCTGTTAATTTGCTCCTGTGTCTGCGTACCGCTGCCATTGGCAACCATAGCAAGGGTAATGGAGAGGCTTAACGGTGAAACGAATAAATCTTTGCTGCCCAAATATGCCCTTTTGTAATAATCAATCGTGAATTGATTAATCCCATTGGTAATCTGCTCCTCCGATTTAGTCAGGACTATCGTTTCAACTTCCTGAGGAGCGTCATAGTTACACGAAACGAACACAATCAAGCAACAGGTTAAGGTTAGTACTTTTGTTAATTGTAAATGTTTCATAAAATGTATTTAATTAAGTCATTAATAATATTAATTGTTTGGAATCGGTACCATAATATTTCTAAGTTCACCAAAATTAGTGCCTTGTATAGTAACATTATCACCTATAAACCATCCATTATAACTTCCACCAAATCCCCAATTCATGTGAAGATATTGATAGCTAGACAAAGTTGTTTCGTATGGAGTAGCACAGTTTTCATATACAAGAGGTGCATATACTGACAGGACCTTCAGTGAATATGTATCTACCCGAGAGACATCCTTCTTTCCATCACAAACCCAAACATGACCTAACGACATTGGCGAAACTGTGGATCCACTCATAAAAACAGGATTACTATTTTCAATTGCAACACGAGTAACTATTCTACTATATCCATAAAGTGTTGCATTATAGTTATAATCTCTTTGGAATGATAATTCGGCAATACTATCTGTACTTGCTGAGGAGTTATCAGATATTTTTATGTTATCCCAAATACCTCTCAAAAAAAGCGCCGTAGTGATTGAAGCATAACCATCTGGCATACTATTCCAATTATATGTTGTGGGAAATTCATAATAATTCATTATTTGCCCCATAGCCACTGCATAACAGCCAGTTTGTGATAAACCTGTCGGCATGGCAGATGCATAACTTTCTGTTTGATTCCAATTTGTTGACATAAGCGGTCCGGTGATAGATTCAGGATATGCTGTTGATATAAGTACCACAGAATACTGCAAATAGTCATAATTCGTATTTGCCTGGGCCTGTGCATTATTACAGAATGTCTGGTATATATTGGCCGGTAACTCCGACTCCGCTTCCTGTAAAGATATACATTCATATCCTTGTGCCTCCCAGGCGGCAATACTGCTGTTCCTTAAATCCATCGCAGGATCCGTTTTGGTAGGCACATATT
>JAQUYF010000025.1 GCA_028691975.1 Bacteroidales bacterium
TTTGTTGAGTTAAAGTGAATTAACAATTAAAAACTATCTATATTATGATGAAAAAGAACATTTCTCTTCATGATGCTGTCGCTATGGTTAAGGACGGCTCATCTATTATGGTCGGTGGTTTTCTCGGGACCGGCTCTGCTAAACAACTTATTGACGCTCTCGCTGAAACAGGTGTTAAAGATCTGACTATTATTTGCAATGATACGGTATTTACCGGTCAGGGTTGGGGTAAATTACTTGACAACCACCAGGTAAAAAAGGTCATTGCCACTTATATCGGCGGCAATTCCGTATCTATCGACCAGATGAACAGTGGCGAGATTGAAATGGAATTAGTTCCTCAAGGGACTCTTGCAGAGCGTATTCGTGCCAAGGGTGCCGGTCTTGGCGGCGTTTTGACTCCGACTGGTCTTCATACAGTGATTGAAAAAGGCAAACAAATAGTTAATGTTGACGGTAAGGACTACCTCCTTGAGAAGCCTCTGGGTGCGGATTTTGCATTTATCGGCGGAAGTGTCGTTGACGAATCAGGTAACGTATGCTATAAAGGCACTACCCAAAACTTCAATCCTACGATGGCTCAGGCAGCCGACATTGTAATTGTTGAAGCTGAAAAACTCGTTCCGGTAGGTGCAATTGCTCCTGAAGCAGTTCATACTCCTGCGCTATTTGTTAACTATATTTATGTTAAAAAATAATCTTTGCCAAGAATAATTATTAGAAACTATCGATATAATATGACAAACAAATCAATGATTAGAATGCGTATGAGCTGTAATGACGCTCATTACGGTGGAAATTTGGTTGAAGGCGCCAAGATGCTTCAGCTTTTTGGGGATGTAGCTACCGAGCTATTAATCCAGAGAGATGGTGATGAGGGGCTTTTCAAGGCTTACGACATGGTCGAATTTATTGCTCCTGTGTATGCAGGTGATTTTATTGAAGCGGTAGGTGAGATCGTTTCGGAAGGTAACACTTCAAGAAAAATGGTATTTGAGGCACGTAAAGTTATTGCACCCCGTCCCGATATTTCGGATTCAGCTGCGGACGTTCTCCCTGAACCTGTAGTTGTTTGCCGCGCAAGCGGTACATGTGTGACTCCAAAGTCTTACCAAAGAAAATAGATGAGTATGGATAAGTTGATTATTACAGCCGCTATATGCGGTGCGGAAGTAACCAAAGAGCAAAATCCTGCTGTACCTTATACTGTCGAAGAGATTGTAAGAGAGGCTAAATCTGCAGTGGATGCCGGTGCCGCCATTGTTCACCTCCATGTGCGTGAAGATGACGGTACTCCTACCCAAAGCAAGGCTCGATTTAAGGAGTGTCTTGATGCTATCTACAAAGTATGTCCTGATGTTATCGTCATTCCATCTACCGGAGGTGCTGTCGGTATGACCGCAGAGGAGCGCTTGCAGCCGACTGAATTGCTTCCTGAAATGGCTACTTTGGATTGCGGTACCTGTAATTTCGGTGACGATGTCTTCGAAAATACTATGCCTGTAATGCGCGCTTTCGGAAAGAGAATGCTCGAAAACAACATTAAGCCTGAATATGAGTGCTTCGAAATGGGACATTTGGATACAATCCTGACTATGGCAAGAAAAGGCCAGGTTCCCGGAGCTCCAATGCAGTTTAATTTTGTACTCGGTGTACCGGGGTGTACTCCTGCTACAGTCGGCAATCTTTGCTGGCTGGTTCAATCCATCCCTGCAGGTTCGACATGGACAGCTACCGGAATCGGCCGTCATGCTTTTACTTTGGCGGCAAGTGCGATTGCAATGGGCGGTAATGTCAGAGTTGGCTTTGAAGACAACCTTAATCTCGAAAGGGGTGTTTTGGCTAAATCCAATGGAGAACTTGTCGCAAAGGTCGTAAGACTTGCCAAAGAACTCGGACGCGGAATAGCTACTTCGGCTGAGGCACGTGAGATATTGTCACTTCCTCCGAAAAAATAAAAATATTAGAAATTTATAAAACTATCACAAATGATGAAAACAAGCATGTTGACCGCAATAATCAGGGATCATGCAAGTTGTCATACTCAAATTAAAATTAAAGACGTATGAAAAAAGGAAACAAGTACGGAACACACAGAGTTATAGAACCGAAAGGAGTGCTTCCACAGCCTGCCAACAAGATTGATAACAACATGGATGAGATC
This sequence comes from Bacteroidales bacterium, assembly GCA_028691975.1. GTDB lineage: Bacteria > Bacteroidota > Bacteroidia > Bacteroidales > UBA932 > Cacconaster. The sequence continues at coordinate 2,165 of JAQUYF010000025.1, forward strand.
TATGATAATGAGATTCTTATTGATGTACAGACATTAAATATCGACTCTGCTTCATTTACGGATATATCCAACAGAGCAAACCACGATGAGGCTAAGATTAAAGAGATTATGCTCGACATAGTTGCCAAACAGGGTAAACATCGCAATCCGTGGACAGGTTCAGGCGGAATGTTGTTAGGTACGGTAGAGAAGATAGGTGATGCCCTTATCGGTAAGACGGATCTTAAAGTAGGTGATAAGATTGCAACATTGGTTTCTCTTTCTCTTACTCCTCTTCGTATTGACAAGATTAAAGAGATTCGTGCCGATGTCGATCAGGTCGATATCGACGGTAAAGCTATTTTGTTTGAAAGCGGTATCTATGCCAAGATTCCAAAGGATATGCCTGAAAAGCTTGCTCTTTCCGCTTTGGACGTTGCAGGTGCTCCTGCACAGACAGCCAAACTTTGCAAACCGGGTGATACCGTATTGATCATCGGTGCAGGTGGAAAGTCAGGTATGCTGTGCTGCTACGAAGCTAAAAAGCGTGTCGGCGTTACCGGTAAGGTGATTGGTATGTGCCATAGTGAGAAATCCACTAAACGTATGCAGGACCTCGGTTTTTGCGACGTAGTATTCTCCGGTAATGCAAATGACCCTGTAGCAATGTCTGAAAAGATTGCAGAACTTACTGACGGTAAGATGGCCGATATTACAATCAACAATGTAAACGTTCCAGATACCGAGATGACTTCAGTCCTTTGCACGAAGAATGACGGTATCGTATATTTCTTCTCTATGGCTACGAGCTTTACCAAAGCGGCACTTGGAGCAGAGGGAGTTGGAAGTGACGTTACTATGATTATCGGTAATGGTTATACTAAAGGTCACGCAGAGATTACTCTTCAAGAGTTGCGCGAATCTGAAAAACTAAGAAAAGTATTTACTGAACTCTACGCATAATACAATGAATGTATCGAGACGAAAAGAGCTTTTTCCGGAAGTGACCGATCTACAGTGGAACGACTGGAAATGGCAGGTAAAGAACAGAATTGAGACGCTCGATCAGCTTAAGAAATATGTTAAGCTGACTCCCGAAGAGGAGGAGGGTGTTAAGAAGTGTCTGACCACTTTGAGAATGGCTATCACTCCTTATTACATCTCTCTAATCAATCCTGATGATCCTAATGATCCCGTACGCAAGCAGGCTATTCCTACTGCAGCAGAGACTCATCAGGCTGCAGCCGATTTACTCGATCCTCTTCATGAAGATGAGGATTCTCCTACACCAGGGTTGACTCACAGATATCCGGACAGAGTGCTTCTGCTTATTACGGATATGTGCTCAATGTACTGTCGCCACTGCACAAGAAGAAGATTTGCAGGGCATAAAGATGCAGAGAGCCCAAGCGAGAGAATAGATAAAGCTATTGATTATATAGCACGCACTCCTGAGGTGAGAGACGTACTTTTGTCAGGCGGTGATGCTTTGATGGTAAGCGATGAAAAGTTGGAAGATATTATAAAGCGTCTTAGAGCTATTCCTCATGTTGAGATCATCCGTATCGGAACAAGAACCCCTGTTGTATGTCCTCAGCGTATTACCGATGATTTGGTCAATATGCTGAAAAAATACCATCCTATATGGCTAAACACTCACTTTAATCACCCTAACGAGGTTACCGCAGAGTCATTTGCAGCTTGCGAAAAACTTGCCAATGCAGGTGTACCTCTTGGTAATCAGTCAGTGTTGCTTAGAGGTGTAAACGATTGTGTGTATGTTATGAAACACCTGGTGCATGAATTGGTAAAAATGAGGGTACGTCCTTATTATATCTATCAATGCGACCTTTCTATGGGCCTTGAGCACTTCCGTACCCCGGTTTCAAAGGGTATTGAGATTATCGAGGGACTTAGAGGACACACTTCAGGCTTTGCAGTACCTACATTTGTCGTAGATGCTCCGGGTGGTGGTGGAAAGACACCTGTTATGCCTCAGTATGTGATATCTCAAGCTCCGGGGAAAGTTGTCCTGCGTAACTTTGAAGGCGTTATTACCACATATACCGAGCCGGCAGAGTATCACAGTGAATGTCACTGCCCTGAATGTGAAAAAGAGAGAAAAGAGAGGTTGGAAGGTGTTGTTTCCCTCCTTGAGGGACAAAGAATGGCTATAGAACCTGCTCAATTACTACGCAAAGAGCGCAGCAAAAAGCATTAGTATGCCATTTATAGGAGAAATACTCAATTACGGAAGCGTTTCCATTGTCGGCCTGGATAAAAATACCGGCAAGACAGAGTGTCTCAACTATATTATAAAAAGGTTACCGCTTCACTCATATAAAGTTGCGGTAACTTCTATCGGGATTGACGGGGAGTCACTTGACCAGGTGACTTCCACCGCCAAACCTGAGATAGTAATTCGGGAGGGGATGTTTTTCGGTACGAGCGAAAAGCATTACATGCAGAGAAATATTCTGTCAGAATTATATGCGGTGAGTGATGAGAGTACAGCTTTAGGGCGTGTAGTGACAGCAAAAGCACTTGCAGAGGGGAAAGTTCTCCTCAGCGGACCATCTTCCGGCAGTGCACTTAAAAGATGGATGAGTTCATTGACTGAATTTGGAATAGACCTGATCTTGGTAGATGGTGCGCTTTCAAGACTGAGTACTGCCTCTCCCGCTATCAGCGAGGCGATGGTACTCTCAACGGGTGCGGCTTATTCTGCCAACATTAAAGATCTTACTGCGAAAACAGCGTTTATCGTGGATTTGATCGGATTGCCGTATTGCAGGAGGGATGTGGATGTGACTGTATCTTCATTTGTCGATTTAAAAGGGGCAATTTTAAAAGAAAACAGTGTGATAGGAGTAGAGGGGGCCTTGACGGACAGATTGCTTCAAATGGCAAAAAACGAGCTTTCCAGGGGCGAAAAAGAGCTTGTGGTGAATGATTTTACAAAAATCTTTGTTTCACCTGATCTATATCGTTCTTACATCAGAAGAGGTGGAAAGATATCTGTTCGAATGAAGAGCAAATTATTGGCTGTTTGTGTCAATCCGATAGCACCAAACGGCATTGTGCTTGATTCCGATGCCCTTTGCCAAACGCTTTCACAGGAGATAGGTCTTCCTGTTTACGATATAGTTAAAAACAATTATGATCATGACATTTAAAGAGATAGTATATTCACCTTGCGGGATTCGTTATTGCTTCGATTCTCTTGATTTGCAGTCCGGTTATGCCCGTCAGTTGCTGCTTGAGAGCGAAATGATGACAGACAGAGCCGCTATTCAGGCCAACTATTCTTCTCTTAAGGATTATGTCACATTAATAGAAAGAGATACAACCCTTGTTCAAAATGTGCAGTTTAAATTGCAGGGGTTACGAGATATTACCGCAACACTTCAAAGTCTTGAAGACGGGACATTGTTAGATGATATTGAATTTTTTGAGATCAAATATCTTGCGATGCTCGGAGATGATATTCAGAGGCTTTTTTCCGGGGCCAGCGTACAGTGGCGTCAGTTTGATTTAGACAGAGCGATTCAAATTCTTGATCCTGAGGGGCTCAGAATAGGTACATTTTATATTTATGATGCCTATTCAATGGATTTGCGTGGCTACAGGAAGTCACTTGAGGCAGATCCGGACAATGATGAGTTGAAAGATATGATCGAGAAAGAAGAGTCGCGGATCAAGAAAGTGTTGTGCAACTTGTTGAGACCGTATGCAGATCATTTGAAACAGTTACTTAAGGCACTCGCCGAACTTGATATTTTTCTTGCAAAGGCGTATCAGATGCAAAAAGAGGGGTACGTAATCCCTACCGTTGGGGAAAGTGCAGCATTCAAAGGTCTGTTCCATCCTCAGGTTAAGGCTGTTTTGGAAGATGCGGGACGAGAGTTTCAGAATGTGGATTTTTCATACGAGATGGGGCTTCCTTCTACTGTGATCGGGGCGAATATGGGAGGTAAAACGGTGGTTCTGAAGACCCTGACTCTCTGTCAGTATCTGTTCCAGTTCGGTTTTGCCGTTCCGGCTGTAAGTTGTACCATGATGGTCTTCGACCAAATCTATTTCTGTATAGGGGATGAGCAGAATCAGCAGAAAGGTCTTTCATCTTTTGCTGCGGAAATGCTCAGAATAGACAGTGTCCTCAAGGCTGTTGAGAGTGGAGATCGGATCCTTGCACTTGTAGATGAGCCTGCACGTACTACTAATCCCATAGAGGGAAGGGCTCTTGTTTCAGCGCTGCTGAAAATATTGGAAGCACGACATAATCTCGCATTTATACTTACTACACATTACAATGTGGAAAACGGAGGGAAATGCTGGAGAGTTAAGGGGTTGATAGAGAAGTCAAAAGGGGTGGAAGGACTAAAAATGGACTACTCGCTTCTGCGCACCGAAAGTAATCAGGTGCCGCATGAGGCCTTGAATATTGCCACTGAGCTTGGAATCAATTCTCAATGGCTTGACGAGGCAAAACGTTATTTGGAAAAATGAAATAAACTATATGACTATTTATGATGCAAAGCAAATTAGGATTGGATTTTAAAAAGGTTGAACATGCGAGATCGCTGGCACGAAATATTGCCGAAAATGTTCAGTCTTTTGTGGACTCATACACCACAGTTGCGGTAGAGAGGACATTGTGTCGCCTTATGGGCATTGACAATGTCGATGATAATCAGGTACCTCTTCCGAATGTGGTTGTTGAAGAACTAAAGGGTAAAGGTGTCCTGAATCAGGGCGTTCTCTTTTATCTTGGTAATGCGATGATTCAGACAGGACTCTCTCCGCAGCAGATTGCCGAAGGAGTTGCTGCCGGGAAGATTAATCTTGTACAAATGGAAATTGCCGACAAAAAGAGAATTGAAGAAGTTCTTCAGCCGGTGATCAACGATTCTTTGAAGAAAATTCGTACTCGCAGAGAGAGGAGAAACGAATACCTCCGTACCATAGGAGAAGGACCTAAACCATACATTTACGTCATAGTGGCGACAGGTAATATATATGAAGATGTTGTGCAGGCTGAGGCAGCAGCACGTCAAGGTGCCGATATTATAGCAGTTATCCGTACAACGGGTCAGTCACTTTTGGACTATGTGCCTTACGGTGCTACTACTGAAGGATTTGGCGGTACTTTTGCTACTCAGGAAAACTTCCGCATTATGCGTGCAGCACTTGACAAAGTGGGAGAGGAAGTAGGTCGCTATATCCGCCTTTGTAACTATTGTTCAGGACTTTGTATGCCTGAAATAGCCATTATGGGTGCCTTTGAAGGTTTGGACGTAATGTTGAATGACGCCCTTTACGGTATTTTATTTAGAGATATTAATATGCAGCGTACCCTGGTTGACCAGTATTTCTCTCGTATTATCAACGGATTTGCGGGAGTTATCATCAACACAGGTGAGGATAACTATTTAACAACCGCGGATGCGGTAGAAGCTGCTCATACGGTACTGGCTTCGGATATCATCAATGAACAATTGGCCTTACTCGCCGGTCTTCCTGAAGAACAAATGGGGTTGGGACATGCTTTTGAGATGGATCCGGCTTTAGAGAACGGGTTCTTGTATGAGCTTGCGCAGGCGCAGATGACACGTGAGATTTTTCCGAAGGCGACATTGAAATATATGCCTCCTACAAAGTTTATGACGGGAAATATCTTTCGAGGTCATATTCAGGATGCCCTGTTTAATATGATAGGAATTTGGACACACCAGGGTATTCAGCTGCTTGGTATGCCTACCGAGGCTATTCATACTCCGTTTATGAGTGACAGGTACCTCTCTATTGAAAATGCCAAGTACATCTTCAGCGATATGAAAAATATCGGTGATGAGGTAGAATTTAAAGAGGGAGGCATTATCCGCAAAAGAGCGGCACTTGTGCTTGACAATGCGGTAGATCTGTTGGGAAAAATCAATTCGGAAGGGCTTTTCAATGCACTTGAAAAGGGTATTTTCGGAGATGTTAAGCGTCCTAAGAATGGTGGAAAGGGGCTTGAGGGGGTAACTCAAAAGGGCGAAAATTATATGAATCCATTTATTAACTTAATGAAAGGAGCAAAGTAACATGAGCGGTGGACTTTATTCAATGGCGGCTAAAGATTTCGATAAAACTTTAGATTTGACCAAAATTAAACCTTACGGTGATACAATGAATGACGGTAAGGTGCAACTGAGTTTCACTTTGCCCGTAACTGTTGGAGCGGAAGCTATCGAGGCTGCCAAACAACTCCTTAAAAAAATGGGTTTTGATAATCCTCTTGTTGTATATTATCGTGAACTTACTCCAGGCTATACTTTTTTCAATTGCTATGGTAATTGTACACATACGGTAGATTTCACTTCGATTTATGTGCCGAAGGTGGAGTCAACCGTTATGGATATGCATCAGGTGGATGACTACATCAGGGAGCACATTGGGCGCAAATTGGTGATCATAGGTGCTTCTACCGGTACTGATGCCCACACGGTAGGCATTGATGCCATTATGAATATGAAAGGTTACGCAGGTCACTACGGACTGGAAAGATATGAGATGATTGATGCCTACAATTTAGGCAGTCAGGTTCCTAATGAAGAGTTCCTGGCCAAGGCTATCGAACTGCATGCTGACGCATTGCTTGTATCACAGACTGTAACCCAGAAAGACGTACATATAAAGAATCTTACAGAATTAGTTGAATTGATGGAGGCTGAGGGCTTGAGAGACAAGATGTTACTCATTTGCGGAGGGGCACGTATTTCTCATGAACTGGCTAAGGAATTAGGCTATGATGCGGGCTTCGGAATGAATACTTATGCTGATGATGTTGCCTCTTTCGTGGCAGAAGAAGTCGTTAAGCGTATGAATAAAAAATAAGGAAATAATTTTAACAAAATAACTGATTTTATGATGGACAAGAATCAAATTAGAGAGGTGATTGCCAAAAGAGCAGCCCTCGAACTTCACGATGGTGATGTTGTAAATTTGGGCATCGGTCTGCCTACTGCAATTCCGGCTTATTTGCCTAAAGGTGTAAATGTAACTCTTCAATCCGAGAATGGATTGGTTGGTATGGGTCCCGCTCCTGAGGAGGGCAAGGAGGATCTTGATTATGTAAATGCAGGTGGTGGATATATTACCGCTCTTCCCGGAGCTTACGCATGCTCTTCCGTTGATTCATTTTTGATCATTAGAGGTGGTCACGTTGATGCTACTATCCTCGGTGCAATGCAGGTTGATGAAAAAGGCAATCTTGCCAACTGGATGATTCCGGGCAAAAAAACCCCCGGTATGGGTGGCGCAATGGACCTTATCGTTGGGGCCAAGAGAGTGATCCTTACTATGGAACACACTGCTAAAGGCAATCCTAAAATCCTTAAAGAGTGCACATTGCCTCTTACAGCTGCCGGACAGGTCAATATGATCATAACAGAGATGGGGGTTATGGACATCACTCCTGAAGGGATCGTTCTTCGTGAGATCAACCCTGAATTTACTGTAGAAGATGTACAGGCTGCTACCGATGCAAAGCTGATTATTCCAAAGGATCTTAAATCCATGTGCTAAGCGATGGCTTACAATTATTTATTATCCGACACTAGGGATAACGGAATCTGTATTCTTACAATCTCTGCTCCCAAGACGCTGAATGCGCTCAATTCTGCTGTCTTAAAAGAATTGGATACATTCATTGGGTCACTGGACAGTGCAGTTAAGGTGCTGATTATTACCGGAGACGGTCCAAAATCATTTGTTGCCGGCGCGGATATCTCTCAAATGAGTACTCTGAGTGCCAAAGAGGCTCTCGAGTTTTCAAAATTAGGGGCGGGTGTTTTCAGGAAGATTGAAACATTGAATATTCCCGTAATTGCCGCAATAAACGGCTATGCACTCGGAGGCGGTTGCGAACTTGCACTTTCATGTGACATTCGTATTGCTTCAGATAATGCCGTTTTCGGCCAGCCTGAGGTTAAACTTGGAATAATCCCCGGCTTTTCAGGGACTTACAGACTGTCTAAAATTGTAGGGCAGGGGTTTGCCAAAGAGATTATCTATTCCGGAAAGAATATACGCTCGGATGAAGCTCTTAGAATCGGACTTGTTAACCATGTCGTTTCTATAGATGAACTTATGCCTACCGTTCTTGCTCTTGCAGAGACGATAGTTGCTAATGCTCCGATAGCTCTCAAAAATGCAAAAAAAAGTATTAATGAAGGGTTTGACCTTGATTCTGAGGGTGCTATCGCATTGGAAAGTAAACTTTTCTCAGACTGTTTTAACACTGCCGATCAAAAGAACGGTATGGCGGCATTTTTAGAGAAAAGAAAAGCCGTTTTTGAAAATAAATAAAATTTTAAAAAAATAATAAAATGAAAATTTGTGTTATTGGAACCGGTACAATGGGCGCAGGTATCGTCCAAGCATTTGCACAGGCAAATGTTCCGGTATTGATGAAAAGCAGAAGCGAAGCAAGCAATGCAAAAGCTATTGTCAAAATCACTAAATCTCTTAACAAACTTGTTGAAAAAGAGAAAATTACTAAGAATGCAATGGACGCAGTGCTTAATAATATCACTACCACCGTTAATTATGCAGATTTGGCTGATATGGATCTTGTGATTGAGGCAGCCGTTGAGCAAATGGATCTCAAGATAGAATTGTTCAAAGAACTTGACACTATTTGCAAACCTGAGACAATCTTTGCATCAAACACTTCTTCTCTGTCAATTACCGAAGTTGCAGGTGCTACATCCAGACCTGATAAATTTATAGGAATGCACTTCTTTAATCCGGCTCCGGTAATGAAGCTTGTGGAGGTTATTAAAGGTCAGAAGACATCTGACGAGGTTTATGATAAGATATTTGCCTTAGCTTCTTCTATCGGAAAGACTCCGGTTATGATTAACGAGGCTCCAGGATTTGTTGTAAACAGAATTCTGATACCTATGATCAACGAAGCTGTAGGCATTCTCGCCGACGGTGTAGCTTCAAAAGAGGGTATTGACGAAGCTATGAAGCTTGGTGCCAACCATCCTATGGGGCCACTCGCATTGGGAGACCTTATCGGACTTGATGTTTGCCTTGCTATTATGGAGGTACTTCACGACGAATTTGGCGATGATAAGTACAGACCTCATCCGCTATTGAAAAAAATGGTCAGAGCCAATCTTTTGGGAAGAAAGACAGGTGAAGGCTTTTATAAATACTAAAAACTATCTATGTAATTATGAATTTTAATTTAACTAAAACACAACAACTGTTCATGCAGATGATTCGTGAGTTCGCTGAAAAGGAGGTAAAACCGCTTGCAGCCGAAATTGACGAGCAGGAGCGATTTCCGCAGGAGACAGTTGACAAAATGGCTAAATTGGGTCTGTTCGGTATTCCCGTTCCGAAACAGTACGGTGGAGCCGGTGGCGACAATATTATGTACACTATTGCCGTTGAAGAGCTTTCACGTTGCTGTGCGACCACAGGAGTCGTAGTTTCCGCCCACACGTCACTTTGTGCTGCCCCTATTCTGGAAAACGGTACGGAAGAACAAAAGGTTAAGTATCTTCCGAAATTGGCTTCCGGAGAGTGGATCGGAGCTTTCGGTCTAACTGAGCCTAATGCCGGTACCGATGCTTCTCAACAACAGACTACAGCTGTTCTTGAGGGAGAGGAGTGGGTCTTGAACGGAAATAAGATATTCATTACCAATGCAGGCCATGCAGATGTATATGTTATTATTGCAATGACAGACAAGTCTCTTGGAAACAAGGGTATCACTGCATTTATTGTAGAGGCAACCACCCCTGGCTTTTCAATCGGTAAAAAAGAGCTTAAAATGGGTATCAGAGGTAGCGCAACGGCAGAGTTAATCTTCTCTAACTGTCGTATCCCTAAAGATAACCTTTTGGGTAAGGTAGGTGGCGGTTTTGCTATCGCAATGAAAACTTTAGATGGTGGACGTATAGGTATTGCATCTCAGGCTCTTGGGATTGCTCAGGGTGCTATGGATGAAACAGTTAAATATACCAAAGAGCGTAAACAGTTCGGTAAGTCCATTTCTGCTTTCCAGAATACTCAATTCCAGATGGCAGACCTTCAGACTAAAGTAGAGGCTGCCCGTCTGCTCGTTCGCAGTGCTGCCTTCAAAAAGGACGAACACGTTCCATTTTCGGCGGATGCCGCTATGGCAAAATTGTTTGCTGCCGAAACTGCAATGGAGGTTACCACTAAGGCGGTACAGTTCCATGGTGGATATGGTTATACTCGCGAATATCCTGTAGAAAGGATGATGCGTGATGCAAAGATTACCGAAATATATGAAGGTACTTCAGAGGTACAGCGTATGGTAATTGCCGGTAAATTGTTTGGTAAATAATTAGATTAGATGAGTATGAAAATATTAGTATGTGTTAAACAAGTTCCGGATACTACAGAGATTAAAATTAATCCGATTACCAAGACTTTGATCCGTGAAGGTGTACCTTCAATCATGAATCCGGACGATAAGGGTGGTCTTGAGTTGGCATTGCAACTTAAAGATCAGACAGGAGCCGAGATTACAGTAATTACTATGGGGCCTCCTCAGGCGGACGTTGTGCTCCGTGAGGCTTTCGCAATGGGTGCAGATCGTGCTATTTTATTGACTGACAGGAAATTTGCCGGTGCCGATACTTTGGCTACTTCAAATGCCCTTGCCGGTGCAGCAAGAACTTTGGATTGGGATCTTATCATTACCGGACGTCAAGCTATCGACGGAGATACTGCGCAAGTTGGTCCGGAGATGGCTGAACATCTTGATATTCCACAGATTTCTTATGTTGCCGGCCTTGAGTATGACGGTAAGAAATTTACCGTTAAGAAAGAGACTGAAGAGGGATACCAGGTACTTGAATTTGAGGGAAAATGTCTTTTGACTGTGCTTGCATCTTCTTATAAAGCCCGTTATATGAGCGTTGGAGGTATTGTTGATGCCTACAATAAGGAAGTTGAAATTTGGAGTGCAGATAAGATTGATCTTGACGAAAGCAAGTTGGGTCTTAAAGGCTCACCAACCAGAGTTATCCAATCATTCACCAAGGGGCTGAAAGAGGCCGGTGAGGTGTATGAAGTTGATACGGAGGAGGCTGTCGGTATTATTATCAGTAAACTTAAAGAGAAATATATTATCTAACCCGTCAAAACTGTATTACAATGGATAAATCACAATATAAAAACGTATATGTATTTGTAGAGCAAAGAGATGGCGTTATACAATCTGTCGCTTTGGAATTATTGGGCAAAGCTCGCAATTTGGCTGATGCCCTTGGAGAAAAGGTGATTGCAATGTTTCTTGGTGACAAAATAGGTAACTCTGCCCAGGCTCTTATCGAATATGGTGCAGATGAGGTTATTTTGGTCGAAAATGCTCTTTTAAAAGACTATGTTACAGAGCAATATACTCAAGCTGTATATCAATTGATCATGCACTTCAACCCTTCAATTGTTCTGTTCGGTGCAACAACAATAGGCAGAGATCTTGGACCACGTTTGGCTGCACGTTTAGGCACAGGCCTTACAGCCGACTGTACAAAACTCGAAATATCCGAGGATACTAAAGAGCTGATGATGACTCGTCCTGCATTTGGCGGTAACTTAATGGCTACCATTATGTGCACGGAACACAGACCACAGATGTCCACAGTTCGTCCCGGCGTTATGCAAAAGTGTGCTCAAGATAACTCCCGTAAGGGTACTGTTACCAAGTTTGAGCCTAAATTCGATACTGCCAAGTTTAAGGTTAAGCTTGTCAAGACAGTCAAAGAAGATAAAGGACTCATCGATATTGCTGATGCTAAGGTACTTGTATCAGGAGGTAGAGGTGTAGGCTGCAAAGAAGGTTTTGATAAATTACGCGCTTTGGCTGATGTGCTTGGTGGTGAAGTTTCTTCATCGCGTGCAATGGTTGATGCAGGGGTTATGCCTCATGACCGCCAGGTAGGACAGACCGGTAAGACCGTTCGTCCTGATCTTTATTTTGCATTCGGTATCTCAGGTGCTATCCAGCACTTGGCAGGTATGGAAGAGTCTGAGTTTATTATTGCCGTCAATAAGGATAAATTCGCACCTATTTTCAAGGTTGCAGATTTGGGTATCGTAGGCGATGTAAACAAGATCGTTCCTCTTCTTACCGACAGGCTAAAGAATAAGAGGTAACACTCTGATAATATTTATATTAAAGGAGGTAGAGATGTGTCAGACATATCTCTACCTCCTTTTTTGTTTAAAGATTGATCCAGTCTCCAACAGGAAGATTTTCGTTAAAGAAGAGTTTAATAACTTCGTCTGCGATGTCGTGGCCCTTTGCGCTGTTGGTAAAGTAAACTATATAGTTCTTTTTGGCAGGATCAAAGACAAACAGTGCCTTGAAGTTGCCGTTGTCACCCCAATGCCAGTAATACTTTGGGGTTTTGGCTGTTGCACTTTCCGTAACGGCTCCTACTCCGAGGCACCAACAGATGGAAGAGTCGCAATCTCTATGCTCATCAGCATAGCGGGTGGCATGGGTCTGAATAGTAAGGATCTCTTTATGAGACTTTTGTGAAAGTCCGGTACCTGTCATAAGTGCATCTACAAAGCGTGCATACTCTGTCGCATTGGTTCTTAGAGTGTAGGCACTGCTTTCACGTGGATGACGTCCGGTCCCGCGATTTTCACCGGCACGGTTGAAGCCGGGAATTGCAAGAGTATCATATTCAGGAAGCCATTTGTATGAGGTTGTAGGCATATTCAGTGGTTCAAACACCTCTTTTCGGGCAATTTCGTCGAGAGTTGAGTGGCGTATTGCCTCTACGGCACGTTGCAGAAAAGCATATCCTTCACCCGAATAGGCAAAACATGAGTCCACGGGATATTTAAAATTGATAGGACTTACAGGCCATTCGTCTGAAGATGGACCCGTTGCCCAATTGGGAAGTCCCGTGCGGTGCGAGAGCACTATCCTCGGAGTGAGTTTTCGGGCACTCTCTTTATCGGTAAATCTGTCAATATCAGTGTATTCGCAGATAGGTGTATCTAAATCTATTTCGCCATTGTCAACCATTCGCATTACGATGTATGCAAATACCGGTTTGCTTAGAGAAGCTGCCTGAAATATGCTTTTATCGGATAAAGTGTACGGCAAATCTGAAAGACTGTCTGAGCGAAATTTCCCACTTCCATTGGCATTGTAGTATTTGTAGCAATACTGAAGTGCCGGTATGTTATTTTTTGTAACGAGAGAGTCCATTTGATCAACTTTTGCAAGTATCTCTTTATGACTGATAATCCGGCTATTATTGATGCAATTTGTGCATATAGCCATTGTAATCAAGAGAAGAGGTAAAATTTTTTTCATTATTTTTTGTTATTTATAAAAATGTCTTTACATTTGCAATCCCAAAAGCAAGGGAGCTTAGCTCAGCTGGTTTAGAGCATCTGCCTTACAAGCAGAGGGTCACAGGTTCGAATCCTGTAGCTCCCACAAAAAAAGAAGCGCCTGCAAATACTTGCAGGCGCTTCTTTTTGCTTTATCTCTCCTGCCGTGCAAATTTACACAGTTTTAGAGTACAATCTTGTCTATCCTGCAAATATTTTCGCTAATTTCTCCCTTTACGGTCGGTATTGACTCGATATATACGAATGGGAGGTCGGCACTTGTCAGATTGCCCGATTTGCTGATTGTGAGATTTCCTATAATATACGACGTATTCGGATTAATTGAATTGAACTGTACCGGATAAAAATAAATACTGTAATTAAATTGTCCGGAGAGATACAATTTTACCTTTCCCGTAGCACTTGAAGCTCTCGGATAGCTATAGAAATAAATAGGGGTGGAGTATGTTGAGTTGGTAGCGAGATTGCCGATGTTGCAACTCAGGTGGTTATTGTTATTGTAGCTGCTGCCGACAATGGATAAGCCGAGGCTGGTGCCTGAGGCGGAAATAGAGCCTTCATTTACACTGCTCTCAATTCCGTAACGTGTAATCGTTGCTGATCCGCATGCCGTTGATAAATACAATCTGACGTTTGATCCGTCCGTGAATGTAGAGGTAATCGAATTGATGGCAATCCTTGACACCATCCTCGATAATGCAATTGAAGCAGTCGTATTGCCTGAGACGGAGAGTGCCGATGTAGTCATGCCATACATTGTATATACTCCGGGGAACTCTTTCTCAAGTAGGGAAGGACACGTTGCAGTTACTCCACTGTAATAGTTAAATATCTCTTGTGCAGTATGTTGTGAATTAGCTATTACAATTATCTTTTTAGTACCTTCGCTTACATTTATGTTGAAATTTCTATCGCTCAGTGTTGTACTTGCCGGCAGATTGGTGGTTCGGTTCCATGCATCGGAATATCTTTGGTGCTTTTCAAGATTATTTGTCGTATAGTCGAAAACAAGGATATCGATGCTCCGTATTGTGGAGCATAAAGACTCGTTTATGAACATGCTGCCTTGAGACTTTGTCGGCGAGACGTCATCAGATGGAGTTGCAACTCTGACAGTTAGTACGGAATTACCCTCTCCGGTATCGGGCTCCCATATTGAACAGCCACATAATGATAAGCATAAGACGCTTATAACAAGGATTTTAACTTTATTATTCATTGTTTTATGGTATAGGGAAAAAGGTTGTCCGGCAATAAATAATTATATGCACGGACAACCTCGGGAAAGGAAAAGTTAAATAGTGATAGTTGAATATGTTTTGGTAGTCCAGTCCGTTACAGTAAGGGTGAGAGAGATGCTTCCTTTCTCAACCTCTTTGTATGGAAGGTCGCTACCAGGTCTTGTTATTACAAGATTTGAAATATCATAAGAGGTATTTCTTGACAGCTTGTATGTCGCAGATGACGGATTATCGGCAATAACAATCGGATAGTAATAAGTGTGAGAGTTGAGCGTACCCTCTATTACAAGCATTGTTTTAGCGGTGGCATCTGTATTGGAGTAGCAGTAGAAGTAGTTTGGAGTGCTGCTTGCCGTAGCGGTAATGTTAGAAAGAGAGGCTCCCAACATCCCGGTCATAGCACACCCGGTAGTATCTGCGGCCGTTAGTCCCTGAATGTTCAGCTTGGTTCCTGATCCCTCTCCGGTGCCGACTGTAGTATTGGCATTTACATTTATCAGATAAGCTTTAACATTAGTGATGGACATCCCCTGATATCCTCCGGTAAGTGCACTTTGAACAGTGCTGAGCTTTACCCTTGAGATTACTCTGACTAAATTGAGATTAAGACTTGCACTCTCTGAATCCACATTGACTACGTCGTGACCAATCATGAAGAAGTTTTTTACGTTTTCGTTTTTAATGTTTTGTGTCTTTGCCAAAAGTTGATTGAGAGTGGTAACGCTCTTGTATCCTGCCATGTCGTGAGAGTTGGCAATGGCATAGACTGTCTTGTTGCCTCGAGATACAGTTACGTTGATGACTACGTTTGTTCCGCTTGTCTGCAGCGCGATAGGGTTGCCTGTCTGTTCATAATAGGAGTCGAGACTACCGTCGGCATTAAAGGCGTATAGTTGTAAGGTATGGACTTCAGCGTCAAGTGTTGAGTTGCCGTGATTGCTCCCTGTTGCCTTGGAGACCGGAGATGATACGGCTGTTGCCCTCAGATCGTCAAACGTGATTCTCAGCATGGACTTGCCGCCATTGTCATACCCCTCTTTATTGCAAGAGGTTGTTAATACTTGTGCCAACATTAGTGGTACAATCAATAATAGGATTTTCTTCATAATGATTTTGTTTTTTTAGTTAATAAATGTGTTGTGTTTTGTTCGTGACAAAAGTATGGTGTCTCCAACCAATAAAAAAGGGCTGTAATGCTCTCTTGTCCTCATTGTAGTAAATAGTTATTTACTCGGCAAAGGAGCCTTTTTATTTAGGAAAAAATGGGAGCGAAGTACTGACAAATTGTCTGTAATGGGCTATTGGTATCTTTTTTGTTTTTTGTCGAAGTACAATTTGAAATAAAAACATTAAAAAATAAAAATTATGGCACAGGGAAAAATTGGAGTTACAACCGAGAACATATTTCCGGTAATAAAAAAATTCTTGTATTCGGATCATGATATATTTGTCAGAGAGATTGTTGCAAATGCCGTAGATGCTACGCAAAAGATGAAGGCTCTTGTCGGTTCGGGAGATTTTAAGGGAGAACTTGGCGATATGACTATCAGATTGAGTGTTAACTCAAAGAATAAGACACTTTCTATCACTGATAGAGGTATCGGTATGACAGAGGAGGAAGTTGACAAATACATCAATCAGATAGCGTTTTCAAGCGCAGGTGAATTTCTTGAAAAGTATAAAGATCAGATTAGTAACATTATAGGTCATTTCGGACTTGGGTTCTACTCTGTCTTTATGGTCTCAAGTAAGGTCGAGATCGATACACTGTCGTACAAAGAGGGGGCAAAGGCGGTTAAATGGGAATGTTCAGGTGATCCTGAGTACATTATGTCGGAAAGTGATAAGAGCGACAGAGGTACTACGATCACTCTCTATTTGGACGATGATTCAAAGGAGTTTGCCAAAGAGGAAAAAATCTCCGAGTTATTGAACAAGTATTGCAAATTTATGCCCGTTCCGATCTGTTTCGGTAAAAAGAAAGAGTGGAAGGATAACAAATACGTTAATACTAAGGAAGATAATATTATCAATAACTCAGAGCCGTTATGGACTAAAAAGCCTGCAGACTTGAAGGATGAGGACTATATGAAATTTTACAAAGAGCTTTATCCGATGCAGGAAGAGCCTCTGTTTTATATTCATTTGAATGTTGATTATCCCTTCAATCTGACCGGTATTCTATATTTTCCTAAGATCAAGGACAAATTGGAGGTTACCAAAAATAAGATACAACTCTATTGTAATCAGATGTTTGTAACGGATTCTGTCGAAAATATCGTTCCTGAATTTTTGACCCTTTTGCATGGTGTCATCGATTCTCCGGACATCCCTTTGAATGTATCGAGGAGCTATCTGCAGGAAGATGCCAACGTAAAGAAAATTTCAACTTACATTACCAAGAAGGTTGCCGACAGGTTGGAAGATATCTCAAAAAACAATAAGGATGAATTTGAGGCTAAATGGGACAATTTGAAGCTTTTCATTGAATACGGCATGCTTACGGACGAGAAGTTCTGCGAAAGAGCCTTAAAATTTGCATTATTGAAGAATACTGACGGCAAATACTTCGGTTATGATGATTATCGCAAAGCCATTGAGACAGAGCAGACCAATAAAGATAAAAAAGTGGTTATGCTCTATACAACCAACGCTGTTGATCAGTTCCAATATATTGAAGCAGCAAAAAACAAGGGTTACGATGTGCTTCTTTTTGACTGCCCGCTGGATGCACACTTTGTCAATCTGCTTGAAAGCAAACTCAAAGATGTACAACTCACAAGGGTTGATGCTGCATCTGTCGATAAGTTGATAGAAAAAGAGGAGAGAGCTAAGTACGAGATCTCTGATGATGACAAGAAGATGCTTAACAGTGTGTTCGAGATAATTCTTCCTAAGGAAAACAAATACGAGGTCGGCATTGAGAATCTCGGCGAAACATCTCAACCTATCTTGATTACTCAAAGTGAGTTTATGAGACGTTACAGAGATATGGCAGCTCTTGGCGGAGGGATGAATTTCTATGGAGAAATGCCTGATTCATACAATATTACGATAAACGCAGAGAACCCGGTCATTAAGAAAATCATGGGTGAAAAGGGCGTTACGGCTCTTACGGCAGACAACGAACTTCTGAAGCAAGTCACCGACCTTGCCCTTCTTGCAAATAATATGTTGAAAGGCAAGGCATTAAGCGACTTTATCAAGAGAAGTGAAGAACTTCTCGGTTAGGCTATTTTTCGAAGAAGATCAGGATCTCGGAGATTAGCTTGTCAATCTGATCTTGAGACTTCAAGGCTTCAACAGGAAATCCGAGAGAGACAACTTTATATGTATCTCCGTCGTAGGCAACTCCGGCGGAGATATTATTTTGTGCATATCTGAAAATTGTAAACGCTTTAGGATCAGTCGGAACCAGAGCATCCGGAGTTTCCACCGCATACGATTTTATATTAGGTTTTGTATAGAAGTCGTAAAGTGAGGTAGAAGGCATTCCTACAGGATTCTGTACACCCTTTACGATACCGTCTTCAGATGCATAATTAGTCATCCATTTGTATTTCAGAATATTAGTAGCAAACTCTTTCGCCGGATTGACAATCTCGGCATTCATAACAGAGTCGATCTCAAAGTCATAAATCTTATCCCAGATATCTGTGGCAATGTTTGCGCCTGAGATTAGCAGATTGCCCCCTTTTGCAGTATATGATTTGATTTTCTCTTGAAATTCTGCAGGGAATACTCTGTATTTGAAATTTTTAGCACTTGGACGCCCGACAAGAGTCGTGACCTGTTTGCCGCATATAACATCTACAATAGGATACTCTTCCATGTTGACAATACCGCAGAATACGGCATCTTTGCTTGAAGAGACAAAGTTATAACCTGCTTTCATCAAGGCTTTGCCGTGGATGTACGGATAATCGAAAGTATTACCCGCTATTACCTGAGTCTCAAAATCGCCGTATGATGCTCCGAACCCGGGGGCATCATCGTCCATCCAAGGTATCTCTCTGCGAAATTCATGCTGCTCTCCTATGTAGGAAATATCCTGAATAAGGGAGACCCCTCCATCTATATGATCCTGGAATCCCGCTCTTGAAGAATCGCGGGTAGCAAAGCTGGATGGGGCTGACACTCTGTCAAAGTTGTTTACTACAAGGACTGTTTTTCCGACAGCATTTTCACCTGAGGCAATACCTACCGATAATATTTCCGAAGGGAAGCTCTCTCCGCCCTGATTGACGGCCGAAACAGAGAAGCTGTAGATCTTGCCACGCTCAATCTCAATGGATGCACTGTTGCTTTCGACCACGGTACCATTGTCCCATCCTCCTCCGTCAACTTTAGTATATACGATGTATCCGGTTGGGACTGCAGTTGCTTCCAATTCATCCTTTAGCGGCAGCCAACCGAGTTTGGCATACTGCTTTCCATCTTTTATTTGCACCTGTGCAGACATAACCCCTACGGGAAGCGGCTGAACAACATATTCAAAATCATTCAGGTAAGAGAGGTATTTCAACATACCCTTGTAAATTGCCCTTGAAACTACAAATCTGAAAGAAGGATCCAGTCCGTAACGCATGTCTGCCAGATTTTGATGGGAGAGAAGTTCCAACAACATTGCCGGAACTTCCGGACTCCTGGATTCTGAATATGAACGATCCCAAAGTCCCCTGCGTGCCCACTGCGGCTCATAAGTAGCCCTGATATCATTCACAATCTGAGATTGTACGAGGTCCGTATAGTCACGGGCGGTAAGTCTGTTCTCGCCGTTAGGGTATTTTGTATTTCCGTTGGAACGGAGAGTGTAGATGGCAAGAGAACCTACAATGGAATCAGTCAAAGTAGTGCCGGCATCTGTGTGAAAGGCAAATGAGAGGTCAAGAGGGATGTTGTATCCTTTCTTGTCAGGCTTCAAATATGATCCGTCCGAAAGTGTATTTACCCACATACCGCGAGACTGGTAGTCATCGTTGTAGTCGGTCATATTTCTATTGACAGAATAGATGGTATCATTGAATCCTGCCCACTGAAGCCAGTATCTTGCCCCTTCGGTAAACCTTGGATAGTGCGAAATCTCCGGATCCACGCTGAAGTCAACCTTAATCGGTTTACCATCGGGATCCACCTCTGCAGGCTTACGGGCAATATTGCCCATACCACCTCCAAACTTAGCCGCATCGGCACTTATAACAACTTTGTTACTTTTCCCCGTATTGGTCAAAAAGACTCCCTGATCGCTGTTTTTACCTTTTTCAAAGTAAAATTTGCCGAGATAGATCCACGTGCCTCCGCCCATTGTCTGGTTAACGGAGAAAGAGGTGCTTCCGCCAAGGTGTCGTACAATATATTTTGCATGGGCAGTGCTGTTTTTTAATGTCTGATAAGAGACATAGACGGCGTATTCCCCTGATTCGGGTATTTCCGGAATCCAGCAGGCAGTAGCTTCTGCTGTTTTGATGTCATTCTCCTTTCTTCCGATTATCTGACGGGCCGTTCCCATTTTGAAGGGATTTTCCTTATACAGGTAAAAATCCTTTGTGTCGGCGAAGCCGGCTTCTGCCGTATTGCTCCAGTTACCGTCTTCAGAATAGCCCGATTCAGGCGCATCGTTATCTACTATGATCTCGTTGATCTGCCAGTCACGCTCTCTTGGAAGGAGCACATTTGCTCCTGCATTTTCAAGCATTGGAACAAGGAAGGGCAGAACATAGCTCTGAGTATACAGGTCCTCGACTGTCTCGAAAATGCGGGCGCGCTGCCATTCCCATCTTTTCAGTTTAGGCTCATAATAGTATCCGTGACTTTGCCAAAGGGCAATATGTCTCTCTTGAAGGCCCATACTGACTTCGTTAGGACGAGAGAGGTTGGTAACAAGCGGAGCATCAAGTTTCTTGTGTTTGGAAACAACCAATTTTCTATGTTGCTTTACAAAGCTGTCGTTTCTGCCGGCTTTGTAATAGTTGGATGCAAGTTCCTCTATTGGCTGTCCGATAGTATAAACAGTGAAATTGCGACTGTATTTTGCATATTTTTCAGGCATGTTTGTCTTCACAATAGAGTAGATATCTTCTATCTCTTTCTCCCGTAAAGGGTACTCGCTCAAAGAGGAGCGAAAGCGGATCTGCAGGCTCTTATTGTTTATGACGACTGTGTCAATCTTTATCGTGCCCCCAATTGAAGCTTTATTTTTAAGGTATTTTTGAATAGAATCTGTCGCAGGGGCAAACATCTCATTAAGAGTCATTTCCTGTGCAGAAACCATTGAGGGCAGCAATATTGCCAAACAAAGAAGAGCAAGTAAATATTTTCTCATGGTTTATAAAAAATAATAAATAGGTATGCAAAAATACGTATATTTGCACAAAGTGAAATCAAAAAAATGAGACATGAGGAAATTATCATTAGCAAATTTGCCTACTAAAATTCAAAAAATGGAACGTTTTTCTGAGGAAAACGGTGTTAATGTTTACATTAAAAGAGATGATCAGACCGGTAGCGAATGGTCCGGCAACAAGATTCGTAAGCTTGAATTCTCTGTTCAAGAGGCGATTGATAAAGGTTGTAATCTGCTGATCACATGTGGTGGTATTCAGAGCAATCATTGCAGGGCAACCGTTTCCGTTGCGACCTATTTTGGTATGAAGTCGGCAGTGCTGCTGCGTATTTCGGATACTCCACCTGTGGAGGGTAATTATTTCCTGGATTTGTTATTGGGTGCAGATGTTAAGTTTTGTAATGCAGATGAATACAGGACAAGCAGGATGGAAATTATGCAGAAGATGGCCGATGAATATGCAGCTCAGGGCTACAAGCCGTATATTATTCCTGAAGGAGCTTCTAACGGAGTAGGCACTTTGGGATACTACAATGCTATGAATGAGATAGTTCAGCAGGAAAAAGAGATGGGAACAGTATTCGATACCATAGTTATCGCCACAGGCTCCGGTGGAACCTGTGCAGGTCTTAATATTGCTAATATCATTAAAGGATATGGTAAAAGAATCATTGCAATGGCTGTTTGTGATGATGTTGACTATTTTCAGAAAGTGGCCCTGAAGATTTCAAGAGAGGCTCTCAGTTATCTCGTAGAACAGAAAGAGATATCTTTAGATAAGGCCGAAAAGTTGGCGGACTCCCTACAACAGACTGATTTTGAGGTAAATGACAAATATGTTGGTATAGGTTATGCACTTAGCCGTCCTGAAGAGTTGGAACACATCAAAAGGCTTGCACGTCTTGAAGGTATTGTATTTGACCCTGTCTATACGGGAAAAGCCACATACGGAATGGTAAATGAACTTAAGCCGGGTGGAAATTTGAGAACGGCCAAGAACATACTGTTCATACATACAGGCGGTCTTTACGGCTTATTCCCTGTATCAAAGCAGTTTAAATTTTAGTAATTATCAGACTAAAAAATGAGCGCTCTTTTTCGAAAGGGCGTTTTGTTTATGCATAAAGTTATTTTTTCCTGCTGAAAAGCTTGCAGAGAGCAATAATCAGAGATCCTGTGGTGATTGCGAGCAGGTTGGCCATCAGGTCCAACGGGTCTGTTGTTCTGTAATCGGTAAGAATTCCCTGACCGTATTCGAGTAAAAATGAGAGAATGACTCCGGAAATAAAAACGATAATAAGTGATCTTACAAAATGTTTACCTCTGAATGCCCAAAAAGAGACAAAAGAGTAGGGGAGCAACATTGTAAAATGGATGCACTTGTCGATAGGGATACCTAAAATGCTCGCCGGCAACTGACCGAAATTATTATTTGAAAAGTTACCGTAGCAGAGGTATATTATCAATGCCAAATAAAGCGTAAAAAGGATAATGAAGAGTACCCTGCCCGATTTGTGTTCTGATGTTGTAGCTGTTCTCATTTTTGTCGTTTGAGGTGCAAAAGTAAAAAATTGTAGCGACAATTCTATATAAGTTTTCAAATAAGAGCAATTCAGATAATCAATTCCTTTGGATCGACTTTGGGCACGTAGTGGATTCCGTCTTTTCTAAAGTAATTGTGGTTCTCTTGAGATCCGATGCGAAGCAGCTGAATTGTTTCGGCTCCTTTGCCTACGGCAATTACCATGAGAGGATCGTAAGGCAGATTGAGTGCCTCACGGATCTCGTCACGATTGAACGCCATGATTATGATGCCGTTAAGTCCCATCTCGACACTCTTAAGCAACATACTTTGAGCCGCAATGCCCATATCTATGTCTATCATTTTGGTCTCCGGCACGATGCTGCATACGATAATAAAAGCTTGAGGCTCAGAGCCTTTAAATGGAAGATGAAGCTCCGGAAGTGCTCCGCCTAATTTAATGTTTTGCAGAATGGCATCTGCGCCACCACTCTCTTTCGTGATAAGTCTGAAGCGTAGAACCTGCTGATTGCGTGCAGATGGTACTTTTGCACAGACATCCACTATCTTGCGCAAATCTTCTTCAGAGACGACATAATCCTTGTTGTAACCGCGGTAGCTCCTGTTTTTCAAAAAAAGGGAGTCAAGAGATGGAGAGGATCTTTGCAAGTGGTGTTTGGTGGATTTGGTCCCATTCGGCCCAAACACTTCATCATACCTCTTTTCCAGATAGTTATCTGCCATATTATTGTTCGGAAAGTTTTATTGATTAAATGGGAACAGGCCGAACAGACGCGCATCTATTTTGTCGACGACCGCGGCGAAATCTTCAGGTTTGTTTTCGAAATCCAGATTGTCCACATCTATTGTAAGGAGTGGATCTTTGTATTCACTGATCCACTGGTCGTATTTCTTGTTCAGGCCGGCAAGGTAATCAATGCTCATGCTTTTCTCGTAGTCACGGCCACGCTTCTCTATCTGTGACACAAGGTGAGGAATGGAAGCTTTCAGGTAAATAAGCAGGTCAGGAGCTTTTACCATGGACATCATTAAGCTGAAAAGTGTCATATAAGTATCAAAGTCCCTTTGAGAAATGTTGCCCATATCCTTGTTGTTGGCAGCAAAAATGTAAACTCCTTCGAAAATAGTACGGTCCTGAATAATAACCTCTTTTGACTTTGCTATCTCGAGTACATCTTTAAATCTCTGTGAGAGGAAATATGTCTCAAGGTTGTATGACCACC
>JAQUYF010000026.1 GCA_028691975.1 Bacteroidales bacterium
CCAATTGATTGGATGCAAGCTGATAGAAGCCACGAAACGACCTTCTTTCATCACCGCCCAATACACCTTTTCTACCGTCTGTTTCAAAGACTCTACAAATTTAAGATGATCCTCAAAAGAAAACGGCTGATCATGTGTCATGCATTTTCGCATTTCAGGCAAATTTCTTATCTCCCAAACTTGCCTGTTTATCTCCTCAGACAAATGTATATAACTCACATATTTATATTCCGACACGGCAAAGTCGTCTATCTGTAATATTGCAAATAAACTTCTGTATTTCAATCTTATATCTCCCATTTGAGGGACAATCAGATCCTCTTGTGTATGCTTCAGTTGTATTGCTGACCCATTAAGATCCCCCATTGGATAAATACAACCGGCTTCAGAGATCATTTTATAAAAGTCCCTCTGGTTGTCGACATACCATCCTGCAGCCACTCTCGCTCCACAGGCCAACGCCTCCATTGCTACAGAACTTGCAGAGACAATTGCCATGTCGCAATTGCTGAACAGTGTTGCAACTTCCTGAGCGGAAATGCTCTGATGTATACTAACCTTCGGACAGACCGATTCAATCCTATTGAAAATTGATCCGACAAGCGTATCAATCCGAGAGCCAATTATTACATCAATTAATTTAATATCAGGGTTTTGTGCTAATTGAATAACTGCTTTTTGTGTAAGATTTTTAGGATCACTGCCTCCAAAACATACGACTACGTGCTCTGTTTTTTTCTCTTGTTTTCGTTCTGTCAGGCACTTTGCTACATCTAAAAATGGCTTTCTCAACAAAGCCCATGACATTCCAAGACAAAGACGAGTATATGTCTCCACCGAAAAAAGAGAGGAATCATTACATCCGTGATTAATCACAACATCTGCCACATAGTGCTTGTCATGCATATCATCAATACAGACAAGTTTACACCCATTGGCTTTTATTTTTCGTTGATATTCCGTTGTGAAGAAGTAATTATCCAAAACAACTATCTCATCTCCAATCAAATAGTCTAAAAAAATTTGATATTTGCTATCATCCGAAGGCAATGCCACCATCTTACAGACACCTGAGGCCTCCTTTCTCTGATAATCAGAGGGATTCTGCGTAAACATAACGCACTCAAAATCATTTTTAAGCATATCAGCTAAAGCAAGGGATCGGATAAAATGACCATAACCAATCTCTTCTCCGGCATCAGCTCGAAAAAAGATTTTTTGTTTCATTCTTTTAGTGATGTAACAGTTTGTATTTCATCTCTGCCAACTTCCAATCCGTCTCCGTGTCCAGATCCTGAACTTCCAATTCCGATAGAATTATGCCTCCCGAATTTTTGCCCCAAAATCGTTTTTCTTTCCTGAATGATTCAACGGTAGCGACATAAAACTGTCCTGCATCGTGATAATTAATCTGAAAGTCTTGCGAACAAGTATCCACATATTCGGGATGCACCATCCGAATTTTCCCGTCTTCAATAATAAGCCTCCTTTGTACGGGATAAGAATATGCTACTGCCGTAAAAACTGTATCAAAGTGACCTTGCTCCATCTTTTCGTGTGCTTCTTTCAATTGATCAATGGTAACAAAAGGAGCTGTCGCATAAATGCAAGTCACTGTGTCAAAATGTTTTCCTATTTTCTCGTATTGCTCAAGAACTTCCAGCACAACCATAGAGGTCGTAGCTGTGTCATTTGAAGTGGTTGCTGAACGCAAAAAGGGAACTTTTGCTCCATACAATTGCGCAATCTCAGCAATCTGACGATCATCGGTAGAAACCATCACTTCATCAAATAGCTCAGAATTAATAGCAGCTTCGATAGAATATGCAATTATCGGCTTCTCGAGAAAAAGTCTTATATTTTTGTGTGGAATTCGTTTGCTTCCTCCTCTTGCCGGTATGATAGCTATATTTCTCATTTTATAAACTCCAAGACCTTCGTAATTACATAATCCTGCTCTTTCTCAGTCAGGGTAGGAAACATAGGAAGCGAAAGGCAATGTTGTGAATAGTGTTCAACAACGGGGAGATCTCCCCTCTTATTACCCAAATCCTGATAATAAGGCATCAGATGCACAGGTTCATAATGCACTTGTGCAAAAATGTTGTTTGCACGCAAATAATCTATCAGCCCTTTTCTGTCTTCTATCTCAATAACATACAAATGGTATGCATGGTATACGTCTTTTGCGACAAACGGCGTTTTGATTTGCGGATAGTCCGCAAATGCACAATTGTATTTCTCAGCAATCTTTTGACGACACTCCAGACTCCAATCTAACCGCTTTAACTGAGACAAGCCCAAGGCACACTGGAAATCCGTAATTCTATAATTGAAACCTAACTCCTGCATCTCATAATACCAACATCCTCGATTCTCCCTCAACTTGCTTGAGTCCTGAGCTATTCCGTGAGAACGATAACATCTCAACTTGTATTGCAATTCGGGATCATTTGTAGTTATCATACCGCCTTCTCCTGTTGCGACATGCTTTACCGGATGAAAAGAAAAAACTGTCAAATTGGTAAACACGCCACTTCCGGCCTGCTGTTTTTTACCGTTTTTATCAAGAAATGTCGCTCCAGGGGCATGGCAGGCATCTTCTATAATCCATAATCCATATCTGTCGGCAATCTGCCTTAACCCGTCTGCATGAATAGGATAACCTGCAAAATCAACAGGAATAACCCCCTTATAATAACCTTTCGGTTTTGCTGCAAGCATCGCTTCCAACTTATTCAAATCCATCAAAAATGTATCAGGGTCTATATCGCAGAAGCAGACATTACCGCCGCAATAGCGGACACAATTGGCTGACGCAACAAATGTCAGCGGAGTAACTATTACGTTATCCCCGGGCCTGACTCCCAAAGCCATGGCAGAAATATGAAGTGCCGCCGTTCCATTGCTGACCGCCACGGCATATTTAGCTCCGACATGTTTGGCAAAAGCCTGCTCAAACTCAGCAATTTTTGGTCCCTGCGTCATAAAATCTGACTTAAGGACCTCAACTATTGCCTGAATATCCTCATCGGTAATATACTGATGCCCGTATGGAATTTTTTTCATCATTTAACTTTAAAATTTGGATCAACATACTTAATAATATTCTCTCTCATACTTTCCACTGTCTCCCACTGAGCATTTTTGTCTGAACTATAATGAAACCCCTCAGGGACAGGTACTCCGTTGTAATGTTTAATATAATCTGATTTTGTACGATTGCCTGTAAATGTCATTGTCGGCAATATTGCATAATAATCTCCAATATCAATTGTATTCAACGAGTCCGTAACGGTAATCATCTCCTCATGAAGCTTTTCACCTGGGCGAATACCCACCTCAATCTGTTTAAGATTCGGTGCAATAGCTGTTGCCACATCTGTAATTTTATACGATGGGATTTTAGGGATAAACAACTCTCCTCCAAGATGGTGACCAAGGGCGAACATCACAAGATCCACTCCGGCCTGAAGTGATATGTTAAATCTCGTCATTCGCATATCTGTAATTGGTAATTCTTTTGCCCCCTTGTCTCTTTTATCTATGAAAAAGGGAATAACCGAACCTCTCGAGCCCATCACGTTACCATAGCGAACGACTGAGAAACGTATATCTTTCGAACCGCTGATGTTATTTGCCGCAATAAACAACTTGTCTGAAGTAAGTTTTGTGGCCCCGTAAAGGTTGATTGGTGCACAGGCTTTATCCGTTGATAAAGCAACAACATCTTTAACCCCACAGTCAAGAGCGGCATTTATGACATTTTGTGCCCCGTTAATATTCGTTTTAATACATTCATCAGGATTATATTCTGCCGTATCGACCTGCTTAATTGCGGCAGCGTGGATAATCACATCTACGCCTTCGCAGGCACGTTTCAATCTCTCTCCATCACGGATGTCTCCAATAAAATATCTCATCTGAGGATACTTGTCCTGAGGATAGATTTGCTTCATATTGAATTGCTTCAGCTCTCCACGAGAGTAGATAATTATCTTCTTTACATTAGGGTAATCATTAAGAATGGTTTTAACAAATTGTTTTCCAAACGAACCCGTTCCTCCGGTTATGAGGACAACTTTATTATTTAACATTGTTCTTTAATTTTGACTATATCGTTCAAAGATATTAGTTTCTTTCGAAAATTGCAAGAAATAATATCCAAGCTTTTCTCTACAACACAGCTTCTTTCTCGGGAATATTTCTGTTGGATCTATCGTAGAAAAACTTTCCAATTGTTTGAAGCAGGTAACAATTATAAACAGAGATTTTTGAACCCTTTAACATACATCTTGTCAGAACAAAGTCTTTAACAATATGATACACTTTCTTCTCATGATCCGTATAATACTCAAATGGGGCAAATTCGTCATTCATAAGATAATACGCAAGTTTGTACGCTCCAAGGTTGTCTTTTGCCTGAAGTGTCTTGTCGCAAATCAATTTATCATACTCTTCGATTGTCTGAGCAACATAGGTAATATCCAGGTATCTGTATAATGATTCAGAAAGGAGTATGACCGGTTTATGTGCAAAAGCTGCTTCAAATCCAACAGTGGTGCCAAAGACTATTATTTTGTCTGCATTATCCATTAGAGTGTAAGTACTGACGGGTGAATCTCCGGGTATTACAGTTACATTTTTAATAGACCCTAATTCGTATAATTTTTTATGATACTGATAAGGAACATTCTTTAGATTTGGGTGTATTCTCAGGTAGAAATGGATATCTTGCCGATCTCTATATTTTTCAAAAGTATATTTTATGCCCTGATACTGAGACGAAAATAGTGCATGTGCCGTATATTCTGTCCCAAGTGCCGCAACCTCATCTTCCGAACTGTTGTATATAACAATATTATGCTTTGTCTTATCCCAATCATCAGGTAACAGTCCTGATTGCTGTCCGGCTATATATACTTTATCCGCAGCTGCTATTGCATTCCTTCTCTTATCAAAAAACTGTTGAGCTATTGCCCTCTTCTCTTCTGTCGGCACAT
Organism: Bacteroidales bacterium; assembly: GCA_028691975.1. Taxonomy (GTDB): domain Bacteria; phylum Bacteroidota; class Bacteroidia; order Bacteroidales; family UBA932; genus Cacconaster. Next base: position 5,004 of record JAQUYF010000026.1, read on the forward strand.
TTTGGGACTCCCACAAATCATTTATCATTTTAGTGTTAGTCTCTATGTTGTGTGGAGTACTATTAACATAAAACTGCTTCGAAATTTTATTGTTTCTGTCAAACCGAACTTCGTAAGAGACAAAGTTCTGATTAAGGTATTTACTAACATCCACTATCGGCCTGCAACAAACCAATCTTGAATTAAAGACTCCAACCCAATCCGGCTTAACCCTGTCAATTGCACAATATGCTATATCTGTAAGCCTAGCGGCTACTATCAGCAACCCGTTAAAATACGACTGAAATTCATCATCTATCAACGGAAACAAATTGCGGGTAATTGTCAAATATGTCGAAAGTGCCGCATACCCAATAAAGGAATGTTTATACTCAAGGCTTTTGATCTCCTCAACGGAAGCATACTTGAGCGGTGTTACTGCCGAATAATCTATAGTGGAGTCATAATATTCGGAAATAGGCAGAGTTCTGATATTTGGAGTTTTTGTTAAATAACTGAACAGATATTTTCGAAGCATCTGACAACCTTTACAGACACGTTTATCACCATAGTAATTGTAGAAACAACGATTGATAGCCTTCCCGTCGCAATATAAAATATCCACTTGATGCCCTTGTTTCGCATATATTTCAGCATTATCCATAACTAATGAATAAAAATGCGGGACAAAACAGGCTGTTCGTATAGGGGTAAAAAGTAAATAGTGCATAACCATTCTTTTGTGGCTGCAAAGATAATCCAATAAATTCAGATTATTTTGTGACAATGTCGTATTGTCGAAATTTGTCGTAAATTCGTGCACAAAATATAACTTATGCTTAACCTGAAAATTATTAGAAAAACCAAAGTTATCCTGCGTAAGATCTTCCGCAAGAGATTTATCTGTCGATATATGAACCATAACGAAACACTGAAGTTGCATATCGGCAGCGGCAGCACGACTCTTCCGGGATGGCTCTGCACAGATATTTGCCCTTCCAACAACAAGGTAACATATTTAGATGCCACTAAAAAATTTCCGTTACCGAATAATAGTTTTCAATACATTTACAGTGAGCACATGATTGAACATATTACTCATATCCAGGGACTTTCCATGTTAAAAGAGTGTTATCGTGTAATAAAGCCGGGTGGTCGTATCAGAATTGCAACCCCGGATTTGAAACAAATTTTGCTCCTGTACACAGGCCAGCCTAAGGGTTTTAATTCACAATATATCAAATGGAGTATGGATACCTTCGCGAAGGATGAACGGGATACATTCGGATACGAATCCTCGATTGTTTTCAATTATTTCTTTCACAAATGGGGACATCAATTTATTTATGACGAACAGACATTGACTGCTTTGCTTATCAAAGCCGGCTTTAAAGAGCCAAAAAGGGTTGCCATACACTGCTCAGAAGATCCAAATCTTGCCAATATAGAGCGCCATCAGGACGCGGTTAACTCTGAAACTATGATAGAGTTTGAAACTATGATTGTTGAGGCTGTCAAATAACAAAAAAGTCGATGAAAACAGATCATCGACTTTTTTGTCGGGGTACTCCGACTCGAACGGAGGACCCCTTGGTCCCAAACCAAGTGCGCTAGCCAACTGCGCCACACCCCGAATTCCTCTTTCTCAGAGGGACTGCAAAGATAGAGCACATTTTTGTATTTGCAAAAAAATGTTAATAGTTTTTTGCCGGAACAAAGAAAAGAGCTACCTTTGTAATCCTTTTCAGGTACCCGCCTGAATTGAGGGGCTACTCGGTGAGATGGGTGAGTGGCTTAAACCAGCAGTTTGCTAAACTGCCGTACGGGTAACCGTACCGGGGGTTCGAATCCCCCTTTCACCGCAAATAAAAAGAGGATGATCAGCACGGTCATCCTCTTTTTTTATGTCTGTTTATGCTTCTGCTATACATATCAAACAGCCATGGCATCCCGTGAGAGACTCCCCATAAACCTATTTTGGCCCTTACCCTGTATGGCTTCGCGAAGAGAGAAAGATTAAGCTCAGGAAACAGACCGTACCATTGTTTGCGTTTTTCAACAGGCTGACAGAGAAGAAATATCTTAACATTTATTTTACGTCTATTCATTGCCTGCTCGTCAATATTTTGAATATTATACTCTTTCAACACTCTGACTACAAGGTAGCAGATGTTCAGCATATCTATCCTCAGTTTTTCATTTGTACAAAAGAACATTGAGACAAGCGAATCTTCCCTGATATAGTAGTGATATAATGGATGATTAACGTAGGCAACAATCTTTGCCTTTATGAAAAACTGCAGAGTAAGAGGAGCATCCTCAAACATACTGAGATTCTCTGCATAAATAAAGTTGTCCCCGTCATATATCGAACGCCTAACCAATTTATTCCAAATGACCATACCTCGAGAACAAGTGCCATCAACAACATCTTCAATCGAAAAGGGGTGGTCCGGCCTGTCAGATGTTGAGATTACTGTAGAGCTATTGTCCGTATCCTTATAGTAATCACACCAAACCAGATCGGCTCCCTCCCGAATGGCTTTATCATACATCATCTCCAAACAATTATTTTCCACCCAATCGTCACTGTCGCAATGAATTATATAATCCCCGTGAGAAGCAGTGACCCCTGTCTTTCGCGCCGAACCTAAACCCAAATTAACGGGATGATGTATTATCTGTATTTGTTTTTCTATAAGAGGGTACCCTTTTATTGTCTCAATAAGAATATCGACACTTCTATCGGACGAAGCATCATTGACAAAGATATATTCTACGTCTTTAAAAGTTTGCTCAAACAACGACACAACGCAGCGCTTAATATAGCGCTCTACGTTGTAAATCGGTACAATAACAGATATTTTAGGCACTCAATATTTGATTTATTTATCCACTAACACAGGGGGAGCCAATGGAATAAACCTTTCGGAAGAAGTCTTCGTGAGGACAAGGGCGGCCACGGCTGCTTCAGAGGCTGAACTTCCGCGCAGATCCTGCTCAACAAACTGCTCAAAAGTGATAGTCTCTCCAACTGTGGCAACTATCTTTTTAACAATTGCGTATCTGCTTGGAGCATTAAAGTAGTGAACATTATTGATCATACAACTCCCACTTTCAGGCCTCCATACTCCATAAGGATAGTAGTGTCCTCCTTCATATATATTGACGGCCTCATAGCCCTTCCTACCAATAAACGAGGCCCATTGCACTGAATCGGTATCACCGATAACAGATACGTTGCTATAATATCCATATTGGGTCTGATAATTGATAATCTTCTCTATTTCATCATCAGGTATCATCTTTCCCTCGTTGGCTTTGGAAACATACTCATCCGAAAGTTTGGCAAATCCATGCCCTGCCGCTTCATGCAACACTACGCTTTTAAAGTTGGTCTGACTCCCTTCTTCAGCCGAAAGATTACTAATAGGACACAGCGCTATTGACCTGCCGCTCTTCCAGAAAACGCAAGTACCTGCATACTTTTGCTGATTTACAACCATCACAACTAAAGATTGATCAAGAACAACATCTTCCAGAACGGAAATAAAATTGCCGGTGGCAACGTTATCACACGCCATACCGGTACCCTCACCTGTGTATTTGGCCGAAAAAGCAGTCTTTTTATATATATTATCCTTTGGAAAAGATGCCCCTTCCTCTTCCGAGACTGCATACATCTTGTAGATTTTAAAATAATCTCTGTAAGACTTATACGGCTCTACATCGAAATAGGCATCAATAGCCATATCCATATATTTGTCATAATCGCCATCTTCTTCCTTTAAATCCACCTCTGTAAAACCATCTCCAAGGAAAATCAGAATATTAGGGTGACTCTTTGTACTCTCCTGTACTACAACGTAAGTACCATGGGCATGTACCCCCTCCTTTCCGGTAGTAAACGAATACATATCCGACTTAGTCACACCGGAATGACCATCATCCACAGATACATACCAATAATACTCCGTATCAGTGGACAACACTGCGGGCATTTTCAATTCAAAACTCTTAATATTTACAACAGAATCCCATTTAGCTTTATCGGCCGAATAATAAAAAGTACTAACAAGCTGATCCCCCTCCAAATCCGAAGAGAACCACCTGAATTCCGGGATCCTGGACATATTGGTCGCCTTGTCTTGCGGAAACATCAATGATGGTTTCTCCGGCGGTTCATTGTATTGCTGATCAATATTGACATTAAGATACTCTGAAAGACCACCACCATACACAAACTGAACCACATACATCTTCTTCAGCCTTTCACTATTCTCAGAAGCAGTAACGGTAACCTCAACATCATCCAACCCCGTATCCGGAGAGAAACTTAGAAGAGGAGCATCTTCTACTCCCTTCATGCTCCATTCAACATTTGACGATATTTTTATCTTCTGCGTGCCACCTGACTTTTCGAAATTCAGTTCTCGCGGCGTAGATATAAGGTAAGAGGCAGGTTGACAGACAGCTACTGAGGAGGTAAGAGGCGATTTGTTAGTTGTCGCAATTGTTAAAGTCGCCTTCCGCTCTTTTCCCGAATTATTGTAAAGAGCCGAAATGGATACCGTTTGCTCCCCAACTCCGGAGCGTGGAGTGATTCTAACCCATGAATCGGAACTGGTCACAGTCCACTCCGACCCTGTTTTAATAGTTAATAACTGCTCATTAACCCCCTTATTGGTCAAAACCAAAGATGATGGTGATGATTCAAGGTATTTCTTCTCAAATAATTCACACGATACAGCAACAGGCAGTACCGTCAAAAATAATAATAAACTATATCTCAGTATCTTCATGCAAACCCTTTAATAATTCTCTTACATTAACTTTCTTATCCATAATAGTCCACAACGAACCAACAGGAACTCTCTCCTGCTTCATAGTATCCCTGTCCCTGACGGTCACACAATTGTCAACCAGAGTATCATGGTCAATCGTTATACAGAATGGCGTCCCAATTGCATCCTGCCGGCGATATCTTTTGCCTATGCTGTCTTTCTCATCATACTGACAATTGAAATCTATTTTCAACATATTCATTATCTCATGTGCCTTTTCAGGAAGACCGTCTTTCTTTATCAATGGCAACACGGCCATCTTGACAGGAGCAATTGCTGCAGGAATCTTCAACACAACCCTCTCTTCGCCATCTTCCAACTTTTCTTCCGTATATGCCGTAGAAAGTATCGCCAGAAATGTTCTATCCAACCCGATAGAGGTCTCTATCACATAAGGAACATAGCTTTCATTTGTCTCGGGATCAAAGTATTGCATCTTACGACCGCTGAACTTTTGATGCTGACTCAAGTCAAAATTAGTACGTGAATGAATCCCCTCCAGTTCTTTAAAGCCAAACGGGAATTCAAATTCAATGTCCGTAGCTGCATTTGCGTAGTGCGCCAACTTCTCATGATCGTGGAACCTATACTTTTCTTCTCCAAGTCCGAGAGCTTTATGCCATGCCAAACGAGCTTGTTTCCACTTTGCAAACCACTGCATCTCATCACCAGGACGAACGAAGAATTGCATTTCCATCTGTTCAAACTCTCTCATTCTGAAAATGAATTGTCTTGCAACAATCTCATTTCTAAAAGCCTTGCCTATTTGAGCTATTCCGAAAGGAATCTTCATTCTTCCGGTTTTCTGCACATTTAAAAAATTAACAAATATGCCTTGGGCCGTCTCAGGTCTCAAATATATAGTTCCCGCTTCGTCTGAAATATTTCCAAGTTGAGTACTGAACATAAGGTTGAACTGTCTAACATCCGTCCAATTTTTAGTTCCCGAAATAGGGCATGCGATCTCGCAGTCAATAATTATCTGACGCAGTTCCACAAGGTCATTTTTATTTAAAGCCTCGGTCATTCTGCCGTGGACCTCATCCCATTTGGCCTTGCTTCTTAAGACATTCGGATTTGTAGCACGAAACTGCTCTTCATTGAAGGCTTCTCCAAATTTTTTCTTACCTTTCTCCACCTCCTTATTCATTTTCTCTTCCAACTTTGCCAAATAATCTTCAATCAGGACATCCGCCCTGTATCTCTTTTTAGAATCCTTGTTGTCAATCAGCGGGTCGTTGAAAGCCCCTACGTGTCCTGAAGCTTCCCATATACGCGGATGCATAAAGATAGAAGAATCAATTCCTACAATATTGTCATTCAATCGAACCATTGCCTCCCACCAATATTTTTTAATATTGTTTTTCATCTCAACTCCCATCTGGCCATAATCGTAAACGGCACTTAAACCGTCATATATTTCGCTTGAAGGGAAAATAAACCCATACTCTTTAGCGTGGGCAATCAAATTTTTAAATACTTCTTCCTGTGTCATATTATTATAAACTTATATTATTTCTGATATCTTCCGGAAACATGTTAATCAGTTCCCTGACAAACGGTCTTTCATACACCTGCGGGTGTGGGATCGTAAGTTTTTTTGTGTTTATTTTTTCATTGTTAAAAAATAAAATATCAACATCTATCAACCTGTCTTGATACAGACGACTTCCATCTGCATTATACTTAGCCTCATGCTCACTGCGGCCCATCTCTATTTCAACCCGCTTACAAATATCCAGCATCTTCATCGGGGTTATATCACTTTCAAATGCTACCAGCTGATTTAAAAAGGCACCTCCCTCGAAGCCGAAAGCCGCTGTTTTAATCACGGGAGAGCATATCAACTCGCTAGCTAATAACTTAGAAAGTTTTTTTCGAGCCGTGCTCAAATTAGACTCTCTGTCTCCCATATTTGAACCAAGTAACAATACTATCATAACATATTCAACTCCAACAAAGCCTCTTCACTCATTCTGGATTCGTCCCAAGCCGGTTCAAAAACCAAATTAACCTCCACTGAAGAGACATTAGGAACATCCTGAACGGCCTCTTTTACATCCTGTACTACTTGATCTGCTATCGGGCAATTTGGGGCAGTAAGAGTCATCTTAATGCAAACCTTGTTGTCATTATCGATGTTCAGTTCATATATCAATCCCAAATCATACACATTCACAGGTACTTCCGGATCAAATACCTGTTTAAGTGCAAGAATCACATCAGATTCAATATCACTCTTTACTTTTTTATCCATTATTCTTCTGTTCTTTGACTTCACAAGCCACTGCATAGATTTTTATTTGTTTAATCATTGATACAAGGCCGTTTGCGCGGGTCGGAGAAAGATTGTCTTTTAGGCCAATCTTATCAATAAAACTCAAGTCCGAATGTAATATTGCCTCCGGCGTTTGTCCATTGTAAACACGTATCAATAAGGATATTATACCTTTAGTAATAATTGCATCGCTATCTGCCTTAAAGTAAAGCCTTCCATCATGACAGTCACATGAAAGCCAGACTCTCGATTGGCATCCACTTATAAGATTGTTATCAACTTTATCCTTTTCATCGATAACAGGCAGACTTTTTCCAAGCTCTATCAGATATTCATATTTATCCAACCATTCTTCAAAGATGGAAAACTCTTCCACAATCTCATTGCCGACCTCTTCAGGTGATTTATCTTGCTCTTCCATATTTATTATTTCAATATTGATATTCCTTTTTTGACTCCAGTGATAAACTTTTCAGCCTCTTCCATCGTATTGTAAGGAGCCAAAGAAGCCCTAAGCATACCATTATCGGAGTACTTGCGAATCAAAGGTTCAGCACACATCAATCCCGAACGGACAGCAATTCCCATAGTATCAAGCAATTGTGCCAAATCCGTGGGATGCACTCCCTCCACAGTTATTGAGAACAGCGGGATTTTTTTATTCAAATCTTCCGGCATACCATAAATCCTCACACCATCTATCATGTCCAGTTCCCGTTTAAGATAGGCAACCTGCTTTCTCTCATTCTCCTGTACTTCGGTATTTAGTCTCAATTGCGCAGCATATTCCAAAGCCGGAGCATAACATGCAGCCGCAGCAAAATTCGGTGTACCGGCTTCGAACTTTAGCGGAAGTTCCGCGTATGTTGTCTTCTCGAAAGTAACAGTATCTACCATATCACCTCCTCCCATATAAGGAGGCAGGTCTTCCAAAAAGTTTTTCTTTCCATAGAGAATACCTGTTCCGGTAGGAGCGTATATCTTGTGTCCGGAAAAAGCATAGCAGTCACAATCCAAATCCTGAACATCCACCGCACAATGTACAACCCCCTGAGCACCGTCCACTACCACCGGAATCCCTTTTGCATGCGCTATTGTGACAACCTCTTTGATTGGATTAATCACCCCTAATACATTAGAAATGTGCGTAATGGCCACTATTTTCACATTCTTGTTCAACATCTGTTCCAATTTATCAAGAGATATCTCACCCCTATCATCTACAGGCAATACGGCAAGAGATGCCCCAACCCGCTCGCAGGCAAGTTGCCACGATACGATATTAGAATGATGCTCTGCCTCACTGATCAATACTTTATCTCCTTTCCCCAAATGTTTATAGACAAATGAGGAAGCTACCAGATTGAGGCTGGCTGTTGCACCTGAAGTGAAAATTATATTCTCCCTTGACGGCGCATTTATGAAGGAACGTACAGCTTCCCTTCCCTTTTCGTAAAAATCAGTTGCCTCTGCACTTAACTTATGTACAGCCCTGTGAATATTGGCATTCACCTCACCACTCATCATCTCCTGCATAGTGAGAACAGAGAGAGGTTTTTGGGAGGTAGCAGCATTATCAAAATATATCAGTTGCTTCCCATACACTTTTCTTTGCAGGGCAGGAAAATCCGCTCGTATTTGATCTATTGTCTCCATCTCTAAATTGTACTGTTTACAATATCGCGCAAAAATAGCAAAACAAACTTTGTATTTTATCCAGAAATCCATATTTTTACCATAATTATTAATTCTAACCAAAATGTACGACTATATCAAGGGCCAATTGATAGAACTGAATCCGGCTGATGTGACCGTAGAATGTTCCGGCATCGGGTACAACATTCTCATATCTCTAAGCACATACTCAAAACTTCAAAAGGAGAAGAGTGAATGTGTAAAACTATTTCTGTATCATTATCTTAGAGAGGATGATGAATTGTTTTTCGGCTTTTTTGACAAAGACGAAAGAGATGTCTTCATACAACTGATCTCGGTTTCAGGTATAGGCCCTAACACGGCAAGGATGATGCTCTCCTCAATGTCAGCAGACGAGATAAAGGTGGCCATTGTATCACAAGATGTTAATAAGATCAAGGGGGTTAAGGGAATAGGTCTGAAAACTGCCCAACGCGTCATTTTGGAATTGAAAGACAAAATATCTAAAGATCACGGCAAAGAGTTTGCTTTCGACGATGGCGGCATGAATACAATACGTACTGAGGCATCAGGAGCATTAATTCTCCTGGGATTCTCCAAACCTGCTGTCGAAAAGGTATTAACTTCACTTTTTAAAGAAAATCCTGATTATTCTTTAGAAGAATTAATAAAAAAGGCCTTGAAAGTACTATAGTTTCAAGAAAAATTACTACATTTGCAGATTAAATAACAAATATTAATTTTTATTCAAATATTAAATATGAACATTCCTGCTACTCTTAAGTACACAAAAGACCATGAGTGGGTTAAAATTGACGGCGACATTGCCGTAGTTGGTATTACAGACTTTGCACAAAGCGAATTAGGCGATATCGTTTACGTTGATATCCAGACTGAAGGAGAGACCCTCGCTCATGGAGAGGTCTTTGGTGCCATTGAAGCTGTTAAGACTGTTGCTGATGCTTTCATGCCGCTATCCGGAGAGATTGTTGAAGTTAATCCCGAATTGGGTGACGCACCGGAGTCTATTAACAAGGATCCGTATGAAGCAGGATGGATGATAAAGATCAAGTATTCCGATGTTTCGGAAATTGATACTCTTCTTTCTGCTGCGCAGTATGAAGAAATAATCTGATTTTGTAAATCAAATGTGATGTGTCAAAGGGGCTAATTAACATTAGCCCCTTTGTTTTTTGTTCTAATTTACTGTAACTTTGCGGCGTATTATTATTTAAACGTATGGAGATATTAAGAACTTTTGACTTGCTCACTAATCTAAAATCGTTCCTCGCAAAGGATGATATGTTGGCAAGAAAATCTCACGGTACATGGATCAAATACAGCATTAATGACTATATTGATTACTCTTATACTGTGGCTTATGGTCTGTTGGCCCTTGGGTATAAGACCGGAACTAAAATCATCACAATCTGCAACAATAGACCTGAATGGAACTTTATGGATATGGGCATTAACCTTGCTCACATGGTCCATGTTCCTGTTTACAGTACACTGAGCCATGATGACTATACACACATTTTCGACCATTCAGATGCAGAGATCATCGTAGTTGGCAGCGAAATTCTTTACAAAAAAGTGGCTCCGGTTATTGCTGAGATGTCGAGACCGATTAAAGTTATATTGATGGACGACTCTTCTGAAATATATTGTCTCTCTCAGCTTTATCAGTTAGGCCGTGACAATAAGGACAAATTTGCCGCCGAAGTGGAAAATAATGTTAAAACCATATCGCCGGATGAAATTGCTACTATCCTTTACACATCTGGCACCACCGGAACTCCTAAAGGAGTTATGCTCTCACACAGAAATATGATGTCCAATTCACATGGGCACGCTATTAGACAAACTAAAAATTATACTCATAAGATGCTTAGTTTTCTTCCGCTCTGTCACATGTACGAGAGAAGTATGAACTATGAATATCAGGAACTGGCCATTAGTATTTACTATGCTGAAAGTTTGGCCACTTTTGCAACGGATCTTGCGGATTGTCACGCAGATGGCTTTTGCGGAGTGCCTCGTGTGCTTGAACTTATGTATGGAAAATTTGAAGCAGCCGGAAAGTCTTTGACAGGAATCAAACGTATAATTTACAATTGGGCATGGAAATATGCCAATAATTTTGATAATTATAACCATAAGAAAAGCCACCTTGCAAAACAGAAGATTGCCGACAAATTGGTATACAGTAAATGGAGAGCTAATCTTGGCGGACATGAGATGCTTGTCGTATCAGGAGGTTCTTCTATTCAAGCTAAGATTGTAAGAACATTTAATGCAGCGAAGCTTTATATCTATGAAGGATACGGTATGACGGAGACATCTCCGGTAATTGCCGTCAACAGTCCGGCAGATGGCTACAATGTTATAGGTACCGCCGGAAAAGCAATGGGCGGCACAGAGCTCTCATTTGCCGCAGATGGAGAGATCCTGACTCGCGGTCCTCACGTAATGTTAGGTTACTATAAAGATCCCGAGTACACTAAACAAGTTATTGACAAAGACGGATGGTTACACACCGGAGATATCGGGGAACTCACCGATGGACAATATTTGAAAATCACCGACCGTAAAAAAGAGATTTTCAAACTTTCGGCCGGCAAATATGTTGCACCTCAAGTTCTCGAAAATCTTTTGAAAGAATCCTCTTTAATTGAAAATTGTATGGTAGTTGGCGAAAACCAGAAATTTGCTTCTGCAATAATTATTCCTAATCTGCCTGCACTTCGCGACTTCGCTAAAAAGCAAAAGATATCTTTCACTGATGATAACGATCTTATTACAAAGGAACCGGTCGTTAGGCTTATGCACAAAGAGGTCGACTTAATTAATGAAAGGGTGGCTGCCCACGAGCGCATAAAAAGAGAACGTTTAATCATTGCAGATTGGACACCAGGCAATAATATGCTTTCACAAACTCTTAAATTAAAGCGCGCCAATATTTATAAGAAGTATTCAGGTATTATTAACGATATATATAAAACTGATTCTAATTGATGATTAGGGCGGCAACACAAAAGGATTATCCAAGTATGAGATCTATCTGTGAACAATGTTTTACCACAGATGGGCAATACTTGGATTTCTTTTTTAAAAACTGCACCTCAAAAGCCTCTTTTGTCTATGTAAAAGATGGGCAAATTGTATCAGCAATTCATACAATGGGAATATCTTACGTATCTGCTAAAAGATCCAATAACGGATATAGAACTTTTTATCCCGGACTTTATGTATATGGAGTAGGTACCCTGCCACAATTTCGCAATCGTGGATATTCTACTGCATTACTCTATTATATCAGAGCAAATGCATCAAAGATCGGATGGAACTTTTTAATCACACGTCCGTCTGAATCTAATCTTATTGACTTTTATACAAAACAAGGATTTTCAACTCCTATTTATAGATCAGACTATCTTCCTCTTTTTGAAAACGGAGCTAATATTTTAAACCTTAATCCTGTCGAGTTGTTTAAAATGAGAGACAAAAAGTTTCTCTCAAACTATTTTCAATGGAGCCATATAATGCTTGATTACATTATTAAAGAAGCACGAATCAATACCCCTCCTATTATCCCGGCCCCAGCCGGAAATAACCCGTTCGCACTCCTCTGCTCACTAACAAAAGATTTTCATCTCGACTCCAATAGCGCCATCTTTAGCTATCCTATGGAGTAAGGTTGTTCCACGTGGAACAAATTTATCTTCCAAAAAAAATTAACAGAACAGAAATATCTGCAGGAGAAACTCCTGAGATACGCGAAGCTTGTGCAATAGTTTTGGGCTTATATCTATTAAGTTTAATTCTACACTCCATCGATAAAGAAGAAACACGGGAATAATCAAAGTTATCTGGAATAATCATATTTTCCAGACGAAGTATTTTATCGGCAATACGCTTTTCTCTTTCAATATAACCTTTGTATTTTATCCTGATCTCTGAAGAGTCAAACAATTCTTTACAGATCAGCGCTTGATTAACGTTCCTATCATAATTAAGAAACTGATCATTTGTATAAGGAAAATCTATAATCTCACTATTATCAAGAGATACTATTTCTTGCACGAAATCATCAACCTTAGCAAGAAAAGGATCTAATGTTCCACGTGGAACATTAGACACTAAACGATCAAGTGAAGTGCCAGGACGAGTTAGAATATCTGAAATTTTCTTCTTAGATGGAATAGTGGCAGATGAAATAGAGTCAAGATAATTATTAATTTCAGCGGGAGAAAGTGTAGTAGTATCTGAGAAATTAGTAATGAAAGAGATCGCATTGTATTTTTTAGACATGAAGCTATATCTGTATTCATCAACTAAACCAAGTCTATGTCCCAATCCGGTTAAACGTAAATCTGCATCATCTTGTCTTAAAAGAATCCTGTATTCAGCACGAGAGGTAAACATTCTGTAAGGTTCATCCACACCTTTAGTGATAAGATCGTCTATTAACACACCTATATAAGCTTGATCCCTTTTTAAAATAAAAGGCTCTTTACCTGCAATTTTTAGATGTGCATTTATCCCTGCCATCAACCCTTGTGCAGCAGCCTCTTCATAACCGGTAGTTCCATTAACTTGACCTGCAAGAAAAAGATTGCTCACAATTTTAGATTCAAGAGAGGCACTAAGTTGAGTTGGATCAAAATAGTCATATTCGACAGCATAGGCCGGTCTGAAAATTTTAATATCTTCAAATCCATTAATGGCATGTAAAGCATCAATCTGAATACGCAAAGGAAGAGATGATGAAAATCCTTGAAGATAGTATTCGTTAGTATGCCAACCCTCCGGCTCTAAAAATAGCTGGTGTGAATCTTTACCTGCAAAGGTTCTTAATTTATCTTCTATGGATGGACAATATCTCGGACCTATACCCTTAATTTTGCCGGTAAAGAGAGGCGACTCATCAAAGCCCGATTTTAAAATCTCATGAACCTCTTTGTTGGTATGAACGATATAACAATTCTTTTGAGGTGAACCGGATTGTATAGAAGTTGCTAACGGCAAAAAAGAAAATTTAGATGGGATTGGATCCCCCTCTTGAACATCAAGTTTGTTAAGATTCAAACTACCTGCATCTATTCGCGGAGGTGTACCCGTTTTCATACGAGAAGTCGTAATACCTGCATGAGACAAAATTTCGGTAAGGCCATGAGATGAGAGCTCCCCTACTCTTCCTCCATCATAAGACTCCTGTCCAATAAAAAGTTTACCGTTAAGAAAAGTACCGGCAGTCAAAATAACAACTTTTGCCTTAAATTCCGCGCCCATTGACACACGGACAGAAAAAATATGCGATTCTGAGAGAGTTATTGACGTAGCTGTATCCTGCCAAATATCTAAGTTACAAGTAGTTTCGAGGACATACCTCCAGTTTAGAGAAAAATACAATTTATCACACTGAGCACGGGGACTCCACATGGCAGGCCCCTTAGAACAATTTAACATTCGAAACTGTATCGTAGAGGCATCCGTAACAAGTCCCGTAAAGCCTCCTAAAGCATCTATCTCTCTAACAATCTGACCTTTAGCTATACCACCAATTGCAGGATTACAAGACATTTGAGCGATCTTATTCATGTCCATAGTCAATAAAAGGACTTTAGAACCCAATCGCGCGGCAGCAACAGAAGCTTCGCAGCCTGCATGACCGGCACCTATTACAATAATATCATACTCTCCTACCATAGTAAACAAATATTAACGCTTCTCTAACAACAGGTCAGACCAAAGTGAAAGAGCGATATTTTCCTGTTGACGCATTTGAGCCAACAAGACTTCATTAGTATCATCGTATCCCAAAAGATGAAGAAGCCCATGGACAATTACACGATGCAGTTCACGATCAAATCCTTCTCCATATTCAAGTCCATTAGCCCTAACAGTATCTATACTTATATATATATCACCACAGATCTTATTACGACCATTTATTAGAGAATAATCGATAGAATTGTCAAAAGTAATAATATCTGTATAATAGTCATGACCCAAATATTGTTTGTTAATATCCAAAATATATGAGTCGGAAGCAAAAATGTAATTCAAGTCACCTATCACTCGTTGACTATTTGCTGCTACTTGACGTAACCATTTATTAATAAATCTTTTATCCTTGATTGCAAATTCTATATCTTCTGTAAAATAATTAATCATTTCAGTTTCATGACAGTTAAAATGGTTACCTTTGTGGGCGTATAATACACGATAAACGTGGCTCAATATTTGCGGCAAAATTAATGAATTATAAATAAAGAGAAGTAAATTATTAAAAAATGGCTAAAGTAACAGTAATAGGTGCCGGTAACGTGGGTGCAACTTGTGCAAATGCGATTTTACATATGAGATATGCATCGGAAGTGGTTTTGTTGGACATTAAAGAAGGGGTATCTGAGGGGAAGGCGATGGATATGATGCAAACGGCTAAACTATATCACTTTGACAGCGTTATAAAAGGTGTAACAAATCACTACAAGGAAACTGACAATTCGGATGTAGTGATCATAACCTCAGGGATTCCTCGCAAACCGGGAATGACTCGTGAAGAGCTAATCGGAGTAAATGCGGGAATCGTTAAAAATGTAGTAAATAATGCACTCGAACACTCTCCAAACGCCATTTTTATAATAATTTCAAACCCAATGGATACAATGACCTATCTAACTTTGAAAGCAACCGGTCTTCCAAAAAACAGAGTAATAGGTATGGGTGGAATGTTAGACAGCAGCCGTTTTAACTACTACTTAAGTCAGGAATTGGGAGCATCACAAAGTGACGTGGAAGGAATTGTTATCGGAGGCCACGGTGATACAACGATGATCCCGCTGATTAGTAAGGCAAGTTGTAAATGCATACCCGTGACTTCCCTGTTATCTGAAGAACAGGCTAATGATGTTGTTGCAAAAACTATGGTAGGCGGAGCAACACTGACTAAACTGCTCGGAACATCTGCATGGTACGCACCTGGAGCAGCAGCAGGGACAATGGTCCAATCTATCATTATGAATGAAAAGAAAATATTCCCGTGTTGCACATATCTTGACGGAGAATACGGACAGGAAGATTTATGCATAGGCGTTCCGGCAATCCTTGGCAAAGATGGATGTGAAAAGATTATAGAACTGGAACTGACTGAAGATGAGAAGGAAAAGTTTGCAAAGAGTGCAACGGCAGTGAAAAATACTAACAATATTCTTTACGAAAGCCAAATTTTAACTCGCTAATTAATAACTCTTTAATAAAAAGTTATTAATATTTATTAACAAAAATTTGTGTAAAATGATTTATTATTTATAATTTTACACAAATAATAAGTAACGATTAAACATTATCATTATCAATATGGAAATCAAGAAAACACCAAAAGCCGATCTTCAGAACAAAAGAGCATTATTCACTGAGATAGGTTTAGTTATTGTACTCGCTGTTATATTTTTAGCATTTGAGTGGTCAAGTAAAGACAAAGTAGAAAGCGATATTCTCAACCAAAAGACTGTGGCAGTTGAAGAAGAAATCATTCCTATTACTAACGAGCAGCCACAGATGCCGCAGGAAATGCCTGACATTCCTGCATTGTCAGACGTTATTGATATCGTAGATGATGATATCAAAGTAAGTGATGATATGTTCCTTGATTTGGAGGATAATAAAAATCTTGGAGTTGCAATTATGGATTATGTAGCTGAAGTTGAAGAGGAAGTTGTTGAAGAAGAAGCTATCCCATTTGCGTTAGTTGAGGAAAAACCTACCTTTATGGGAGGAGATGCCAACACATTTACAAAATGGGTTAACGGTAAACTCGTATATCCGGAGATTGCAAAGGAAAACGGCGTACAGGGTCGTGTTACTCTTCAGTTTACGGTTAATGCCGACGGATCTGTAAGCAATGTTATAGTTCTTAGAGGAGTCGATTCATCTTTGGATAAAGAAGCTGTTCGTATCGTATCTTCGTCTCCAAAATGGAAACCTGGAAGACAAAGAGAAAGACCTGTAAAAGTTACATACACTTTCCCGGTAATATTCCAACTTAGATAAAGCATAATTAATAATACTGTATTTGAGAGGGCGGCTAAATTGTAATTTAGTCGCCCTCTCATTCATTATCAACACTTAGACAGTAAGTTATTTATTAGCTTTCATTAATTCCACAACCTTTTTAACAGGTAGTGCCTTAATCTCTTTTCCATCATAACCCTTCATATCTTTTGCCTTAAATAAAGAATTCCAAAGAGCCTCTGCAGTGGCCTCAATGGTTGCTTCAAAAAGAGGAGACATATCATCATTTTGAAGTAGGGTAGGGAGATAATACTTAGTGTCCTCATCAATCAAATTGTCTTTATAGACAGAAACGGCAATAACATAATCACCACTGCCATTTGAAGCAATTCCACCCGTCTTTGCAAGACCCATCATAGCTCTCTTAGCCAATCTTTCCAAGTTACGGGCATCAAGCGGAGCATCTGTAATTACGACCATCATACAAGAGCCGTCAGGATTAAGGTCTTTTTCTACAGCAGACTTAAAACTGTATTGCCCAAGCATTTGACCAATAGGTACACCGTCAATCTCAAGTACTCCTCCATAATTTGACTGAACAAGCACACCTACAGTATATCCGCCATAAGAAGTGGGAACAACACGAGAAGAGGTGCCAATGCCGCCCTTAAAACCGAAGCAAACAGTGCCCGTACCTGCTCCAACGGCACCTTCTTCAACAGGTCCGGATGTGGCCTTAGAGATTGCATTCAACACATCCTGTTCAGTAACAACACGTTTGCGGATATTATTAAGACCTCCGTCATTAGTTTCTCCTACAATAGCATTTACAGAGCGAACTTTCTCATTACCACGCTGATTGAGAGTATAGGTCAAAAGACCTTCAATACCTTGCGCAACCGACAAAGTATTAGTCAATACAATAGGTGTCTCTATATTACCAAGTTCTTTAACTTGAGAATAACCGGCCAACTTGCCAAAGCCGTTGCCAATATAAATGGCTGCAGGACATTTCTTTTTAAAAATATTGTCACCATGTGGAACTATCGCCGTAACGCCGGTGCGAACATCGTTTCCTCTAATAAGAGTAACCTGACCAACTTTAACACCTGGAACATCCGTTATGGCATTATTCTTTCCTGTCTTGAAGATACCAGGCGCAATACCGTAGTCTCTGATCCTTCCTTGTGAAAATGCAGCAAGAGAAATGAATAAGAAGGCTGCAAACATAAAAATACGCTTCATACTATGATATAATGTTATTAATTAATTCGAAGATGTTACAAATATAGTTTTTACTTTTGTAAAAAAATAAAATAAATGGAGAAACTAAACGAAACTGCCGTATTTGTCGCAATTGTTATGCAACAAGATGATGAAACACAGGTGGTTGAGTACCTTGATGAGCTACAATTTTTAGCTGAAACGGCCGGAGTAACAGGCAGTAAAAGGTTTTTACAAAGGCTTGAAAAGCCTAATTCTCGAACATATATAGGCAGTGGCAAAGTACAGGAAATCACAACTTACGTAACTGAACATGAGATAGATTATGTAATATTTGATGATGAGCTAAGCCCTTCTCAGATGCGGAATATTGAAAAAGAAGTAGGGACAAGAGTTATTGACCGTACAGGACTTATTCTTGACATATTTGCCCAAAGGGCAAAAACAGCATACGCAAAGACTCAAGTCGAATTAGCTCAATACCAATATCTTTTACCACGTCTTACCGGTATGTGGACACACTTGGAAAGACAAAGAGGAGGTAAGGGTGGACTTAACATGAGAGGTCCAGGAGAAAGCCAGCTTGAGACAGACCGTCGAATTGTACTCGATAAGATCTCTAAACTCAAGGAGCAATTAAAGAAAATTGATCGTCAAATGGCTTCACAGCGTGGTAACAGAGGCTCAATTGTCAGATTGTCATTGGTCGGATACACCAATGTCGGAAAAAGTACCATTATGAATCTTCTGGCTAAAAGTGATGTCTTTGCAGAAAATAAACTGTTCGCCACTCTTGATACAACTGTAAGAAAGGTGGTAATTGAAAATGTACCTTTCCTTTTGAGCGATACTGTAGGTTTTATTCGTAAACTACCGACACAACTCGTAGAATCATTTAAGAGTACACTTGATGAAGTGCGTGAAGCAGATATACTTGTACATGTAGTAGATATTTCACATCCAAATTTTGAAGATCAGATACGCATTGTCAATCAGACACTTGCAGATATCGGAGCTAAAGATAAGCCTTTGTATATGGTGTTTAATAAGATTGATGCCTATAGATACGAACCATACGACGAATTTTCAATAGAAGAAAAGAGCCGCAAAAACTTTACACTCACAGAGTTGCAAAACTCATGGATATCAAAAGAACATACGCCGTGCATATTTATCTCAGCTAAAGATAAAATCAGAATAGACAAGTTACGCAGCGATCTGTATAAAATGGTTGCGGAGATTCACGCCGGCAGATATCCGTTTGACAACTTTCTCTGGTAACTACCGTAAAAACTCTTTAACACCTTTTAAAACAATATCAGGAGCCTCAAGAAAACTGTTATGTCCAGTCAAAGGTGCTTCTAAAAACTTGACGTTCTTAAACTTATCTTTAAGTTTGTCAATCATTTCCGCTTGCATGAAATTGTCTGTCTGGCCATAAATGAGCAGAACCGGGATCTTAGTGTTAAGTAAAAATTCCTGTCTGTCCGGACGCTGCATCATTCCCTTGATGGAAGCAACAATTCCCTGTGGATCATGAGCGTCACATATTTCTACAGTCTCCATAATCTTATCATCCAATCTGCGAAGATTTACGTTACTGTACATCTTTGGAATAGATGCGGATGCAAGCACACCGAGCTTTCCATTTTCTATAATACCTATCTCCCTTCCCCTGTCATTAACTTTTTCAACAGGGTCGGGGAAAGGATGTGAATTAAACAATATCAACTTATCAAACACCTCAGGATAAAGATCACAACATGCAAGGGCAACATAACCACCAAGAGAATGTCCTCCGATAGAAGCATGTTGCACCCCACATTTATCAAGAACCTCTTTAACTGTCTGAGCATCAAAATCCATCGTATTAACTTGTGTGGAACCGGAAAGACCGTGCCCCGGCAAATCAATGGCAATAACTCTATAATCATCTGATATTAAGTCTATAAACTCATTCCAAATATACATGGTCTCTAAATATCCATGAAGCAATATCAGACAATTGTCACCTTTTTGAGTATCCGAAATATGGAC
>JAQUYF010000027.1 GCA_028691975.1 Bacteroidales bacterium
GCGACCATCTCCCAGTCAACTGAGCCACAATTTTCTGCGAATGCCCCGGCGCGTTTAGCACTCAGCGATATTATTCTGCTTCTGCCACTCCATGCCGCGGCCTCTATATAAGCGAAAGCACTGCAATAGTGAGAATAGCCGTAATCCCCATCAACAGTGTTGCGAGAGTCTGAGTCCGATAACCATCCTGCGTCTTTATTCCACCGAAATTAGTAACAACCCAAAAGTAACTGTCATTTGCGTGAGAGACCGTCATTGCACCGGCTCCTATAGCTAAAACTCCAAGTGTAGCCAAATATGGAGTATTAAGCCCGAGCACTGTCATCAGCGAGGCTTCATCGCTAAACATGCCCATAATGCTGGCCGTAGTAGTAATGGCAACTGTAGATGAACCTTGAGCCGATTTCAGAATGGCTGCGATCAAGAAAGGAAAGAAGATTCCGATTGAAGAGACCATTCCTGAAAACCGCCTTATATACTCTATAAGACCCGCTTCAATAATCACTTTTCCCAAAACTCCGCCCGCCGCAGTGATAAAAAGGATAGGCCCCACAATTTTCAAGGTACTGTCAGTAATGGAAAGTAGTTGGTTACCTTTTCCGGAACGGGCAAGAAGAATCACAGCACACAAGAACCCTATCAGCAAGGCAATAAAAGGTTTGCCGAGAAAAATACACCATTTGAAGTAACCGGCAGTTGGATTTCCCGTCAGGGAGACAATAGAACCAAGTGCCATAAGCAGGATGGGAATCACTATCGGAGCAAAAGAGGCAAATGCAGAGGGCAGCAGCACTTCATCTTCCGAAGGTTGAGAGGTATCTGCATCATCTGTCCGAGTGCTGCTCTCTTCCACAGAGGACACTTTGCGGCCGATAGATCTTGAGAAGAAATAAGCCACCGCCAGGCAGGGAATCGAGACAAGACAGCCCATGACAATAATCAATATAAGATGATTGTCCATACCGAGGAAACCGGCTGCGGCGATAGGCCCCGGTGTAGGAGGAATGAAGACGTGTGAACAGAACAGTCCGCACGACAATGCAACTGTCATAGTCACAGAGGAGACTCCTGTCCTTCGGCAAATAGATTTGCGGATTGGATTCATAATTACAAAGCCGCTGTCGCAAAATACCGGAATAGAGACAATAAAGCCCATTATCATCATAGCCAGTTCCGGATGTTTGCGTCCTATCGTCTTGTCGACACTCTCCGCCATTTTAAGCGCAGCACCCGATTGCTCAAGAATAGCACCGATTAGCCCTCCCAAGATAATCACAAGACCAATGCTGGTGAAAGTACTTGAGAAACCCTGCCCTATAATGTCCGGAATCTTTTGCAAAGGCAACCCGAGTACGATTGCAAGGATCAGTGATACACCCATAATCGCAAGGAACGGATGCACTTTAAACCTCGAAATAGCAACAATCATGACCACAATCGCCACGATAAACGTCAACAAAAGATAGCCCCCCGACATAACGTTAGATTTTTAAGTACAAGTATCCGGCAAATATAGCAAAATATAATAAAAACCATCCTTCCGACTTTCGAAAGGCCTTCGAAATACCTCCCGGAATTATCCCTTATCCTTCCTTTTGTCCCTGTTTCATGTTGCACCACAAATCGGCCACACAATGCATTCTGCACTTCAACTTGAATGGGAGTCTTGCAGTACACCGTCCTTACAGGCGCATCTGGGGGCATCTGCTTGGTTTTGCTTGCATCACACCTCCTTACAGACCCATCCGGAGGCCTACTCTTGCTCCCATCCTTTTCATGTTGCACCACAAATCGGCCTCACAGTGCATTCTGCGCTTCAACTTGAACAGCTGTTTTGCAGCACACCATCCTTACAGGCGCATCTGAGGGCATCTGCTTGGTTTTGCTTGCATCACACCTCCTTACAGACCCATCCGGAGGCCTACTCTTGCTCCCATCCTTTTCATGTTGCACATGAAATCGGCCTCACAGCGCATTTTGCGCTTCAACTTGAAAAAAGATTGGCATACAACTGTATTATTCAATTTTTACGCTACCTTTGGAAGAAATTACGTACAGAGATTGCGGAGGTAGAATCGAGGAAAAATTGCAAACAAACTATTACAAACAGAGGAGGAGAGAGATTATGAAATTTAAGAAATTGTACCATTGGTGCATGTCTGCACATGATGAAGTTCTGTTTCGAAACGAAGAGGACATCAGAGTCGGCGTCAACTGCTACGCACTTTCGCTTTTCATGACTGAAAGCGAATCATACTCCGACGCATTCATGTCAAACCATATCCATTTTATGGTTAATACCTATGATATTCAAAACTTTAGTCTAATTTTTAAGTCAAGATATTCTATTTATTTTCAGCATAAATACAAGAGAAAACATTTATGCAAAGAGGCAAGCACTTTTTTCACAGAAATTGATGGCCCGAGGCACAGGCTGGCTGCCATTAATTATGTAAACAGAAATGGCCTCCACCATGGAAGGTGTTCAACTGCTTTAGGTTACGAACATTCATCTGTCAATTGTTTTTTCAAAAGTGAATTAGGCAAAAAGAACGTGGAACATACTCTTTTACAAAAAAATGAAATTATGGGATATCTTCCCCTTCATTCTAATTTACCTGATAACTACTCTATGGATGACTCCGGAATGTTCACGAGAGAGTCTTTTACTCAGATATCACAAGTAGAATTGTTATACGGATCGCCAAGATCTTTTCTATACCTGATAAACAGACCTTCTTCCGAAAAATGGGACCAGGAACAAAACGAAGACAATAACGGCAAAGAACCCATTACTCTTTCGCATATTGAGCAAGGAGCTACAGACACACCAATCAAGATACTTCTTGATAATGAATACGGAAGGTATGACAAATCTAAGATGTCAGATATGGACGTTTGCAAAATAATTGACAACGCATATCTCTCACAATACCACAAAAAATCAATATACCAACTTGACATGGATGAAAAACGCAAAATTGCCACCTCCCTATCTTACGAATATAGAGTATCTCATTCTCAAATAAAAAGATGTTTAGCAATGATGTTTTAACAAATAATTATCCCCTGTAAATGTTCTCATTATGCCATCTCAGATATTCTTTATCTGGCAAATCTTTCTTGGAATCAGGAAGAATCAGTACATGCTGTCCATGATATTTATAATAGTCTCTTCCATTTTCGAATTCTTCTTTGATCCTCCTGCTCACCTCTACACAGTAATTACTTGTAATAGTAATATACCCATTATCATAAAGTTTATGAATATCGGCACGAAGAAGAATACCATTACTTGTCTTATTAACACCACATTCAGAATAAGATTTTATATGGGCTGCTTCCAGTACCGGCAATGTCTTTTCGCCACTTATTGAACACCTGCGTTTATATGCGTCAGTTACAAGTACTCTAAACGCACTTTGTCCAATTCTAACATTTGTTAAATACTGGCCATAACGAGGAGCTTCCTCATTATCCACAAAAACTCTTGGCAGATCATCATTGATTGTATATTCTTTCATAGCATTTGAATGAGCATACTTATACAGCAACGGCTCAACTAAATTATGCCAATAATGACCACCTATTTCTTCAGATGTTTCGTACGACTTCCCTTGCACAATTGAGTTTGCCCAATTAATAGGAACGTCAATCCAATCATTTTCATTAAAGAAAATTGGACTTGATAAGACGATACAGCCTATATTCGGATTTTCGTTCAAATTTAAGGACCCACGATAGTGATTGATTATCCTACGCAATTCAGCATAAGAAGAGACTCCATTTTTATTTTCAAAAACTTCCCAAGCATAATTTACAGGCAATATTGAGTGGGATGAGAAAAAGCCTACACCGGCAATTTTATTAATTGGACTTTTTAATCTCAATAAGAATGGTGCACCCATCTCTAGCACTTTAAATGATGAGTTTCCTCCGGGTTGCCAAAAATTAATATCTTCAGGAACTATCTTACTAAGATAGTCATACCATTCTTTATCTGTATTTCCTATGTAGTACTTCATATTTATTATGCACTTCACAAAAGTAATAAATCTTTACTTAAAAACATTATTTCTCACTTTATTACACTAAAAATTAGTACCTTTGAGGAACTGCCAATCAAGATAATGCGTTACTTTTACGGAAATAGTATTTATTCTTTTCTAGAAGCTTCAGAGGAAGAAATTATTGGTATTCTAACAAGAGAACATACGCAATTGCACACTTCTCTGCAAGGGATGCAAACGGATGCCTGGCAACATGAAATACGGTCGTTGAAACAAATACTTCATCCCTATAAACAACGTGGGCACATCTATTTTGAGTACACTATACCTCGAATGGGTAAAAGAATTGACGTGGTATTACTTATCGATGGCATTGTCTTACTCCTTGAATATAAAGTATTTAATGAAAACTTTATTAGAGCGGATATAGCACAGGTTTGGGACTATGCCCTTGATTTGAAAAACTTTCATGAAGAGAGCCATAATCGATACATAATTCCAATCCTTATAGCCACTAATGCACAATACTCAACCACTGATTTTTGTCCTTACGACGATAAAGTATTTTACCCGATCTTGACAAACAACGAATTTCTTGCAAAAACTATAGATTCTGCTTTACTATTTTGTGACAAACATGATTATTCAGATGATTATTTGTGGTCAATAAGTCGCTATTCTCCGACTCCAACAATCATTGAGGCTGCCAGTGCATTATACAACAACCATTCTGTTGAAGATATTTCTCGATCAGATGCCTCTGCCGAAAACTTGACAAAGACGTGTTCATATATATTATCTGTAATAGAAAAAGCTAAAAAAGAGCACTTTAAAGCAATCTGTTTTGTAACAGGAGTCCCTGGTGCCGGTAAAACTTTAGTCGGTTTAAATGTCGCTACTAAACAGTTGGAAAAAGAAGACTTAGCTGTTTACTTATCCGGCAATTTTCCGCTAGTTCAAGTACTTAGTGAGGCTTTGGCACGGGACAAAGTTAAAAGGACAAGAGACAATGGAGAGGCTATTTCTATAGGGGCAGCACGCTCTGAAGTGAAATCATTCATTCAAATGATACACCATTACCGAGATACATGTCTCGAAGGTACAAAAGTAGTTGATGGTAAAATAGTTGCCGATGAAAGTTATTTTCGGAACCCGAATAATCTCAAGAAATCCTATGTTCCTGTAGATCACGTAGCTATTTTTGACGAAGCACAGCGTGCATGGACAAAATCAGCTTTAGCTAATTTTATGAACCGAAAAAAAGGCTATCCTAACTTCCCATATTCTGAACCGGAATACCTAATTTCCTGTCTGGACAGACATGATGATTGGGCTGTTATCATTTGCCTGGTTGGTGGTGGTCAAGAAATTAACACCGGTGAGGCTGGGATCAGTGAATGGATAGACTCACTCCATCGAGATTATAAAGGCTGGCATGTTTATATCTCAAATCGACTTAGTGATTCTGAGTATACTGCAAATCAATCACTTGAAAAGCTTAAAGAGCATCAATTCGTAGAATGTGAACCTTCCTTACATTTGGCTGTTTCACTTAGATCTTTCAGAGCAGAAAATTTGTCATTGTTTGTGCACAAACTCCTGGATTTAGATATTTCAGGTGCTACTCGGGTATATCGATCACTCCATAATTATCCTATTGTATTAACACGTTCTCTCGATAAAGCAAAGCAGTGGTTAAGAGATAAGGCACGTGGGTCAGAACGTTACGGAATGATCGTTTCTCACGAAGCACAAAGACTGAAGCCACTGGCGATTGATGTAAGATTTAAGCCTGATGTCGTTCACTGGTTTTTGGATAACGATGAAGATGTACGCTCATCTTTATATTTGGAAGATGTTGCCACAGAATTCGATATCCAGGGTCTTGAAATGGATTGGACTTGCGTTGTATGGGACGGAGACTTCAGATATACTCCAAATGGATGGACGCACCACTCTTTCTGTGGAGATAAGTGGCAAAATATCAATAATATCGACAGAAAAATGTTTCAGAAAAACGCATACAGGGTACTACTTACCAGAGCAAGGCAAGGAATGATTATTGTTGTTCCTGAAGGAAATGTTAATGATTTCACAAGGAAATCCGAGTATTACGATCCGACTTATGAATATCTCAAGAGCATTGGCATCACTCTACTTTAATTCTTTAGTGTAATAGTATCTTTACTTCACTGATTCTTCATTATTTCATCATCTATCCTTTACGCACCTTGCAGGTTGCACCTAAAATGTGTTTCAGAACGCATTCTACGCTTCAACTTTAACAGCAGTTTAACGGCAGTCTGGTATCATACCCCTCTTGCAGACCAATCATGATACCTTCTCGCATTTCCAACCGTTTCATGTTGCACACGAAATCGGCCTCACAATGCATTCCACGCTTCAACTTGAACAGCAGTTTTGCAGCACACCGTCCTTACATGCGCATCTGATGGCATCTTCTTGGGTTTGCTTCTTTCATGTTGCACCCAAAATCGGCCTCACAATGCATTCCACGCTTCAACTTGAAAGATGAATACTGGAGACACCATCCACAGAGCCGCATGGAAAGACACTTCGCACAAAAGAAGAGTTTCATGTTGCACAAGAAATCGCCCTCACAATGCATTCCACGCTTCAACTTGAAAGATGAATACTCGAGACACCATCCACAGAGCCGCATGGAAAGACACTTCGCACAAAAGAAGAGTTTCATGTTGCACAAGAAATCGCCCTCACAATGCATTCCACGCTTCAACTTGAAAGATGAATACTTGAGACACCATCCACAGAGCCGCATGGAAAGACACTTCGCACAAAAGAAGAGTTTCATGTTGCACAAGAAATCGCCCTCACAATGCATTCCACGCTTCAACTTGAACAGCAGTTTTGCAGCACACCGTCCTTACATGCGCATCTGATTGCATCTTCTTGATTTTGCTTCTTTCATGTTGCACTCCACATCGCCCTTACAATGCATTCTACGCTTCAACTTGAGCGAAAACGT
The DNA here is from genome assembly GCA_028691975.1 of Bacteroidales bacterium. Classification (GTDB taxonomy): domain Bacteria; phylum Bacteroidota; class Bacteroidia; order Bacteroidales; family UBA932; genus Cacconaster. The sequence goes on from JAQUYF010000027.1 coordinate 7,018, forward strand.
GCAACAAAAAATACAAAAATGCAACTAACTGTAAAGAAACCATTCAGTTTGCAATTCATGGGCAAACAAACTGCAAAGAGTTGCAAAGTCAGTCATTGCGGTGCAACTACTTGAAGTTATGGGAATTCATGGGCAAACAAACTGCAAAGAGTTGCGGGAGTCGCAAAGAGTTGCGGGAGTTGCGGGAGTTGCAAAGAATTGCGAGAGTTCCAAAGTGTTATGATTTTTCCCGTTGAGATTAGCATACCTGTTGTTCAAACTCTGCCAACACAGCAAGTACTTCCTGAAGGTTTTCGCGGCCAAAGCCGATACGAAGGTATTTGCCGACACAGTCGAACATTTCCGCAGGAACTGTCATAATGCCACTCTTCTCTACAAGCATATCGCTGAATTGAAGCGAAGTACCATCGTATTGAATAGGCACGAAAGCTACCGATCCAGCGCGCGGAGGGACAAACGGTTGGAATATGTTACTTCCGGAAACATAATCTGCAAAAAGTGCAAGATTAGAGCGTATCTTAACGATATTCGGTTCAATGAAATGCTCTTTGTGATGCAGAGCAATTGTAGCCAGGATCTCGCTCGCAGCACTGTTGCACATAGACAGGTAATCTTTGAACGACATTACTCGTCTCAGAAAGTCACGCTGTCCGGTAGCCATCCATCCTATTCTTAATCCTGCCAGGGCAAATGATTTTGCCATTCCCCAGAGGGAAATACCCTTCTCATATATGTCACACACCGCCGGAAGTTCCTCCATTCCCTCTTCTATCAGTAATCCTCTGTACATCTCGTCCGAAAAGAGCCAGATATCATGCCTTCGAGCCATATCCACGATAGCATAAAGTTCGTCGGGAGTAATACAGCTGCCAGTCGGATTATGCGGGAAATTAATTACTATCAGTTTTGTATTTGGTCTGATCATCCTTTCCAGTTCATCTAACGAAAAATGCCAGGCTTGATCGTGCGCCACGTAGTTGGATACCTCCGAGCGATGTGCAGAGAGACCAGCAGCATACGCAGCAACAGGCTCAGAATCTGACTCACAAGCCGATTGAGGCACAGTCGCAGGCTCAGAATCTGACTCACAAGCCGATTGAGGCACAGTCGCATGCTCAGAATCAGACTCAGAGGCAGCGACACGGACGAGTCCGGCAGCAGAAGCACAAGAAGCCTTTTCAAGTGAAACATCATGGTAATCACCTGTACAGTGAGGGGAAAGCTTTTCAGGTGTCCAGAAGGAAATCTGACATCCGACAGAGCGAATCACTTCATACAGAGATTGATAACTCGGAGAAATGACAATCGCATGATCTCCCGGACCGACCAGAAGATTCATAGCAATGAAATTCAACTCCCCGGGAGATGCTACAACTACATCATCCACACCGATATTACTGTACTGCTCCACTATCCGCTCTCGAAGCACCAAAGAACCGGAGCTTTCCGTATAACCAAGTTTTAAATTATTCCACAGAGCAAGTTCCCGTTCGTCTGCACAACTTAGCACATATTCCATTGATACACCGTCACAATCGGAGGATGACAAAAGATATTTTGCCGAGAATTCATGCCTTGCAAAATAACGCTCAAGCTTAAAATCAGATATTTTCATATACTTATCACTTTATTTACAATTAATGATGATATTCACACTCCACTGCCTCCTGGAACGCCATAATACAACTTATCCTCATCCACTATCTTTACAATAATTCTCACTCCGCTGCCGCCGGTAATGTCCTTATACAACTTAACCTATAATTCTACTCACACTACGATGAGTATCCCTCTTCATAGCCTCATGGAACACCATAATACAACTTATCCTCATCCACTATCTTTACAATAATTCTCACTCCGCTGCCGCCAATAATGTCCTTATACAACTTAACCTATAATTCTATACACACTACGATGAGTATCCCTCTTCATAGCCTCCTGGAACGCCATAATACAACTTATCCACATCCACTCGCTTTAAGATGATACTTCCACTCCGCTGCCGCCCGGACTTCTGTTTACAATGTAAAGTCCGACAAAAATAGAGAGCGCAGCCACCACTTTCTGCCAGCTTAACACATCCATTCCAACCCAGATACTTACCACAGAGGCCACAATCGGCTGAATGTATGAATAAATACTTATTATAGTAGGACGAACCCTTTTCTGCCCGAAAGGAATAAGATAATATGCTATAAATGTGGAAAATATAATAATAAACAGTAACTCTGTCCAATAAGTCGTAGGCATAGAACCATAATCCAGCGACACCAGCTCTTTTGCCGTAAACGGCAGTGCCACAACCATCGCGAACAAAAACATCCACTTCATAAAGGTCACCACGCTGTATTTTGATATCAGTGGCCTGAAAATTCCGAGATACAAAGCGAAGCTTAGATTGTTGAGCAGGCAAAGCACAATACCGAGCGGCCTGGTAGTCGCAGCACCGGCACGCGCGGATACACTATTGAGTATCAAAAATATAATTCCGGCAAAGCTCACAACTACACCAAGCAATTTCTTCCAGGTAATCGGTTCTTTCAAGGCAATCGCCGCAATAAACATTGTAAAAATAGGCGTGATGGAAGAATACAGAGAAGTATCCAGCGGCGTGGTCATCGTAATCGCAAACAAAAAGCTCACTTGAGTCATCACAAGCCCAAGCATTGAAGCTATAAAGATCTTCCAAAAGTCTCGCGGGTCCACTTTCTCTTTCGGCAGGAAGAGAGAAATTATCCAGAAGAGTACAGAAGCCCCTAATGCCCTGAGGCAGAAAAGCCCCATAGGGGAAATAATGTGTGAATTAGTCAGGTCTTTGCAGACAATCACGTTGATGGCAAAGATCAGATATGCACAAAAGCAAGCTGCATGCCCAATCCAGTTTCCTTTACTTTCCATCTTCCTCCCTCCCTAACAATTTCTCATACGCCATGCGCGAACCGTGTTCATACTTAACCTCTCCGCAATATTCAAACCCAAGCCTGTCAAAGACCTTCAACATATATGAATTATCGTAATTGGTATCAACCTTGAAGCTATATACACCTTGCAGGAGACTTAATCTTTCCACTTCGTGAAAAAATTGAACAGCCACTCCTTTATGCTTCATTTCATCAGCCACAGCGAGTCTATGGAGAACTACAAATGGTAAATCACTCTGCCATTTTCCCAATATTGAGTCGTAGGTCGATTCACCGTCAAAGACCACTGCTCCGTATGCAATTATACCGGTTTCGTTGCACAAAACATATCCATATCCTTTGGAAATGTCCATTGCAATGTGTTCTGCAGTGGGATAAGTCTCATCCCACTGCACTCGGCCCTCCCGATGCATCTGTGCCTTTGCCTGCTCAATGATCTCCATAATTCGTGGAATCTCTTCAGAACAGGCGAGACGAAATCTATTTTGCTGCAGCAAAGCCTCAACAATCTTTACATCGGCAGCTGCCCAATCGAGAGAAAGCAACTCCCATACGGAGAGCCACCTAAACCCGACGTGCTCACGCAAACTAAACGTAGGGTAGTCAGCCGAAAAGCAGCGTGACGTCTCCCCCTGAGAATCAGAGAGAGCAGTACAGAGAAATGCCTGCATGGTAATAGAGAAGTCAGGATAGCTATGTTCGACAGTCACTACTTTCCTGCCTACCTCAACAGGAAAATTCATCTCCTCCATCAATTCGCGACGAAGCGCCTGCTGAGGCGTCTCGCCATCTTCTATTTTTCCACCCGGAAATTCAAATTTATAGCTCGTATAGTCATATCGAGCGCGGCCTTTCTGCATACAGAGAATCTTCCCTTCATGGCACACAACAGCCGCTACAACATTATAATGCTTCATTTAATCGTTAACCTCTACATTATATTTACCTGAAGAGAGCTGATATGTTACAAGACCATCTTTCTCAGAGATTAATTTGGCATACCCCTTACCCAGGCTAAACTTCAATTTATCACTACTCTCGGCCTGAATACGCAAAACAGCAGATGTATTTGCAGGAACTGTAGCCTCATATACAAATCCTTTATCCGTCTTACGCCAGCCACTCTCAATACGGCCATATTCAGACTCATAATAGCCATTAATATAAGATAAAGTTCCTCCCACTTTTGGCTGCAGGATGAACTGCTTATACGCAGGATAGTCCTCATTCCTCTGAATACCGAGAGAATGAACCATCATCCACTCCTGAATAGCTCCGTATGAGTAGTGGTTAAATGAATTCATATCCACAGGACCGAACCCATTCTTGATAGTATATGAGTTCCATCTCTCCCAGATAGTCGTAGCACCTTGAAGTACAGGATACAACCATGATGGATAGGCTGTCTGCTCAAACAGACGGTAGGCCACATCATCATATCCGTTTTCGGAGAGTACCAAATTGAGATACGGAGTACCGATAAAACCCGTTGTCAGTGTATAATCATGATCTCTAAGATTATCAATCAAATGCTTAATAGCCAAAGGCTTATTCTTTTCATTAAACAAATCTGCCTGCAAAGGTACTACGTATGAAGTCTGAGTATTTGCCATTACTGGATTGATCTGTCCTGAGGCGAACCACTCATTATACTCCCCTACCTTAGTCGTTGTAGTGGTAACGCCGTTATAGTCCACAAATTCACGATTAAATACCTCTTTAACAGTCTCATACAGGTCATGATAATACTTTGCATCTTCCTCCTTGCCAAGCACACGAGCCATCTTTTCCATCAACATCGCATCATACCCGTAGTAAGCCGTATTCGTCAAAGGAGAATTGGTCTGATCAAGAGAGAGCCAGTCTCCATAACCGCCACCGCGCTGCACATGATTGATAGCACGACTCTCAAGATACTTCATGTAAGCCACCATTGAGTCATAATGCTCCTCAAGGAAACGGATATCACCATATTGTTGATATACCTGCCATGGAATAACAATACCTGTCTCCATCCAACCCATAGCTCCGCCACCTTTACTTGAGCCTGCAGGAGGAGTTCCGACCTTAGGAATAAAGTCACAATAGCTTCCGTCATCCCCCTGGATATCTCTAACCGATTGAAACCACCTCGTGTAGAACTGATCCACATTCATATTATAAGTTGCAGTTCTTGCGAAAACCTGAGCATCTCCGGTCCAACCCATTCTCTCGTCCCTCTGAGGACAGTCTGTCGGAATAGAGAGGAAGTTACCTCTCTGACCCCATAATATATTCTGATATAGCCTGTTAATTGTGTCATTTGATGTCCTGTAGTCACTTTTCTGAGCTCCGATGGATTCCAACACTATACCTTCAACATGATCAAGCGGAAGAGCCTCTTTCAGGCCGTGAATCTCAACGTAGCGATAGCCGTGAAATGTGAAGTGCGGCTGATAAACCTCTCCTCCACGTTCTCCTTTCAGAATATAATGGTCAGTAGCAAGTGCTCCGCGATAATTCTCATTATAGACACGCCCTTTTCTCTCTTCATACACCTCTTTTGTCAAAGGAGGAACAGGGTCTTCAGGGATAATTTCAGGATAGATCATCTCTCCGTATTTTAGGGTAATCATTTCGCCTTCATCACCTTTTACCTTAATTCTTGGCACTCCAACCATGTTTTGTCCCATATCATAGACAAATACTCCCTTTTCCGGCTCGGAAACAGACTGAGCCTTCAGGATTATGTTATTCTGAATAGGATTGCCGATGTAATATTGAATCTCTATTGAGTCTGCAGGTGCATCATATAGAGTTGCATTGCTCCATGAGGCATCATCAAAGTCCCCATTGGTCCATCCTTTGACCTCTCTGCGGGCATCATAATCCTCTCCATTCTGTAAGCTGTTGCTTAAAATAGGTCCCTTGTCATAAACTTTCCACGACTTGTCTGACACTATGGTCTCTTTCTCCCCATCCTCGTAGGTTATCACTATCTTGGCGATAAATGACAGATCAAGTCCGAACTGATCCTGCCATGCTGTGGCATAACCTGTAAAGTCGCTCCACCAGCCTGCTCCCAATTGCACGCCAACGCCATTTTTACCCTCTTTGAGCGCATTAGTAATATCATAAGTATTGTACATGATTCTGAAGCGATAGTCGGTGGAACCCGGGTTCAAATAGTCATTCCCGAGCCTTTCACCATTTATGTAGTATTCATAGACACCTCTTGCCGTGGTATACAGTCTTGCCGAGGCTATCTTCTTTTTCACATCTATCTGCCTGCGAATCATAGGAGCCCCAGTCTCTTCGGCAGGAGACCATACATTGATCTTATCTCCTCCCTTTTCTCCGAAAAACGAGTTATTTGTGTAAAGCGTCTTATTCCATACTTTTTCAGATATTTTTATTTTGGAAAATACGGCATCACTGCCCTCAGGTTGATTAAATCCTATCGACCATAAGCGGCAATCCGGCCTCCAGACACCCTCAGGATAAGGTCTTGCAACTATCCACTTGTCAGGATTAAGCTCTTTTCCGTCAACCGATACCTTTATTTGATATCCGAGCGCATAATTGAGAGCAAGCACATCAAGCGAAATAGTGTGCTGTCCATAGAAATCTTTCTTCTTCAGAGCAAGTCTGCCATCATCAACACTCTCACCGTCAGTTGTATGTCCGATTATGAATAGAGGCGATCCTCCATTATAATTGTAATCGGCCGTAACATAGTTCTGCGCGTCCCTATAGCCGAATACAAATACTGCAGATTTGCTTTCTTTAGCTATATTTAATTCATAATCAATTACATAATGAGAACGATATTTGGAAAAATGTGGCTGTGCTGAGCCGATCCACTCTGCATCGTCCCAACCTGATCCCATAAGTCCGGTCTCGAACCATGCCGGATGCGACTCTGACATCTCATTCTTTTCATTCCATACCATTACTTTCCAGAAATATCTTGTCTGAGGAGCAAGAGTCTCTCCTTTATACTCAATTCCAACTGAAATATCGGATTCAACTTTATCAGTATCAAAGAGATAATGACCATCATTCAAATCATCCTGTGAAACTGCCACTACAACACGATAGGCAGTCTGTCGGGCACCGTACTCCTCACTTTGCATCTGCCAGCTGAAACGCGGCTGAGCCACGTCTATTCCGAGAGGGTTGACTTGATACTCGGTTTGAAGGTTATTAATTTGCGTGATCTTCGTACAGCCCGCAAACAATGTCAGGCTGAAGATGATAGCGAGAAAAATTCGTTTCATACGTCAAGAAAGTTTAGGTTATAAATTGAAAGCGTCTTTTAATTCATTCATTTGCTGCTCGGAAAGTCCTTCAGGCTCATATCCCATTGAGCGGGAGTTGATATATATCTGCGCCGACTTTGAAAGCGTATCAATCATATCGAAAGCCTCAACCAGGGTCTCTCCGACCGCAAGCACACCGTGCTTTTCCCACATCACCACATCATAATCTTTCAACTGCTCAATTGTTGCAAGGGCCAACTCTACCGAGCCGGGAAGTGTATATGGTACGATTCCCAGTCCTTTCGGACAAAAGGCCCGCGTTTCGGGGATCATGCTCCAAAGTAGCTTTGTAAGTACATCCTTTTTCAGAAATGCTCTATTGTGAGACATCGCTACCAATTCAGTAGGATGAGTGTGAACCACTGCTTTGTAGCCGATAGAGCGATCTTGAAGATAATTGTGGATTGCAAGATGTGAAGGTATCTCAGAAGTAGGTCTGATATTTTTTTCTGCAATTATCTCATAATGAGTACAATTGTCACATATACGAATAATAGCCGCATTGTCCATAGGTTCGGTAGCGACATAGCGCATTCTTTTTCCGGTACCAGTCACTAAAAACATCGCACCCCTTAGCCCTGGAACAGTAATTCCTATTTCCATCGGATTACTTAAAGCTTTAAGCGACTGAAGTTCGGACGCCACTGACGTAATATTGTATGAGATGTTACCTCCGTTACGCTCGGCCCAACCCTTCTCCCAAAGATAGCCTGATACCTGAGCGACCTCGGTTATTATTTTTGTCAACTGTTCATTGTAAATCATATCATCAATTTTTTAAACAAGAGAAGGAAAAAAGACTGAAAACAACAAAACCAACAATCCTAAAATAAGGACAATGATGCTCTTCCGGCTGCTGTTTTTCCACTCCTTGAGGACAATTCCCCATACATTTGAAAATAATATATTCAAAGACATTAAAATACACCATGAAAATGCAAGCAAAACAGGTGATCCCGTCAAGAAGCTCTTTCCGACTTCAAGTCCGAAAAATTGAGAGTACCAAAGAAGGCCTGCGAGTGCACAGAAGAGGATATATTGATAAAGTCTTTTCCACTGACATTACAATATTGTGCAAATGTACGGTTCTTGTAATTCTGCATGAGGCAATAAGCGGCATTTGTGAGAAATCCGCCGAATGTAACCAGAAGAATAACAGGCAACCCTGCAAAAAGAGGATCGACATCGGCAAAGAGAGCTGCCTGCTTGATATCGGCCCCGGCCTCAAGCCCGAAGGCAAAACAGGAGCTCATCACACCTGCAAGCAGGGCTACCAACAGCCCTTTGGTAAGAGCGTAATCCTTAATAGCTTCACGCTTCTGCTCTTCGGTCATATTTTTGGAGCGAAGCGAACCTGCATATCCGATAATGGAGATACCTGCTATAGTGATGCAGACTCCCAAAAGCAAAATGAGACCGTCTCCCCTGAAGATATTGGTCCCCGCAAACAAAGCGGGCAGCAAAGTACCGAACGCCGAGCACGTGCCTAACGCGATACTCTGCCCCAATGCTACGCCTAAATATCTCATGCTCAAACCGAAAGTAAGACCACCTACACCCCACAAAATACCGAAGATCAGTGGCATATAAAACTTTCCGTAAGAAAACAGCTCAAACAATCCCATTCCATGCGGCTTGCCCATATACGCTCCGATAAGTGGAAAGATTATCCACGCAAAGATACCCTGTACAAGCCAGAAACATTCCCAGGACCAGTTACGCACCTTCTTGATTGGCACGTAAGAGCTTGATTGTCCAAGACTTCCAATAGCTATTATCAATAACCCTATTAAGATTTCCATATCATCCTATCTTTTAGAGAGCACCTCTTTTTCATATTTTTGAATCTCACCGATGTATTCTTCGGCTACAGGCACATTGTTTACCATACAGAAGTAATCGAAGACATCTGCCCAAGGAAGAGATTTGCTCTCTTCAAGCAGAGCGAGTCGCTCGAAATATCTCTCTTTGGACTCATATTCCCGTATCTGCTTAATCGGTGTAAGCAGTGCCTGCAAAAATGCCTTTTGAGTAGCTCTGCATCCTATTACATAAGCTCCTATACGGTTGATTGAGGCATCAAAATAGTCAAGTCCTATATTAACCCTGCCAAGTGCATTGGCCCATACAATCTCCTGAGCAAGCATGGTGACACTGTCATTCAGTATCACTACGTGGTCGCTGTCCCATCTTACCGGACGGGATACGTGAAGCATAATCTCATCCATATAGAGCAAAAATGATGAGATCTTGTCATAGATCTCTTCAGTAGGATGAAAGTGCCCCATATCAAGTGTAGCCATAATGCCGTTTTTAATGGCATATCCCATATAAAACTCATGTGACCCGACAGTAAAACTCTCAAGTCCGGTTCCGAAGAGCTTGCACTCTACCGCGTCCTTCACATTGTCGAGTTTGCAACTGTATATCTTATCCAGGGAGTCCTTTAGCAGTGAACGATAATAATACCTGTCAACCGTAATATCTTTTGAGCCGTCATGAACCCACAAATTGTGGCAAACTTTACCTCCAAGCTGACGTCCCATCTCATCGGCAATCTTACGACTGCGAACAGTATGTTCAATCCAAAAATCACGAATGCCTTTATCTCTGTTTGCAAGGGTCATATCTCCGCTTTTAGGATGAGAAAAGCTGGTGGAGTTGAAGTCTAACATCATTTTATTCTCTTTGGCCCAATCTATCCAACTTTGGAAATGACGCGGTTCTATCTGATCTCTGTCAACTTTTTCTCCCTTGAAATCTCCATATATTGCATGAAGGCTCAAACGGTGATTGCCGGCAACAAGCGTTTTAACTTTTTCGATATCGGTACGTACTTCCTCAATATTGCGAGCCTTCCCCGGATAGTTTCCGGTAGCCTGAATACCGCCGGACAACTCTCCATCGGGATTCTCAAAGCCTGATACATCATCTGTCTGCCAGCAGTGAAGTGACAGCGAGATGTGTGAAAGAGACTTAAGGGCGGCATCGGTATCAACTCCCAATGCTGCATAACGCTCCTTAGCTATTTCATAATTCTTTTCTATTTGTTTCTGATTCATAGTATGTGTTATTTATTAATTTCAAAGTTCAAATAATTGCCGTACGCACCATTCCATAATTCCGTATCCTGAGGCATATAAGTCTTGGTATCAACACTTTGAGCTACAATTTTACGCATTGCGCAAAGGTCCGGAACCATTCCTGAAGCCGAAGCCTGAATCAAAATATTTCCTACTGCCGTAGCTTCTGAAGGTCCTGCCACTACCGGTAAATTTAAAGCATTGGCCGTAAACTGATTAAGTATCTCATTTTTGGATCCTCCTCCTATGATGTATAGCTTCTCTATCGGGAAAGGTGCCATTTTGGCAAGCATGCCTTCAACCTCTTTGTAGCGCATAGCGAGGCTCTCAAATATGCAGCGAACATACTCAAAGTCTGTAACGGGCCTTCCCTGCCCTGTTTTTAGGCAATAATTATCTATTGCCGCTATCATGCTCTCAGGATTGGCGAACAATGGATCGTCAGGGTTGATAAAGTATCTGAAAGCCCTGCCTTTATGGGAAAGAGCCACAATTTCGGAATAACTGTACTCTTTACCATCCGCGCTCCACTCCTTTAGCACCCGCTCAAGTATCCACATTCCTGTTATATTCTTCAAAAATCTGGTAGTACCGTTAATTCCCCCTTCATTGGTAATATTCAATTTTTCTGCCTCAGGCGTAACAATCGGTTCCTTGACCTCTATTCCCATAAGGGACCATGTACCACTACTCAGATATGCAAACCTTTCATTTTCAGCAGGAACTGCTGCAACAGCAGAAGCCGTATCATGCCCTGCAACAGAAATGACAGGGACGGGAGGTATCCCAACCTCATCTGCAATCTCCTGCTTAAGCATGCCTGTTGTATGCCCCGGCATCACTATAGGAGAAAACAGGCTCTGCGGAACACCGATTTTACCGAGCAGATCAAAATCAAATTCATGTTTGAAAGGATTCAAAAAATGAGATGTAGAAGCAATAGAATATTCTGAAACCATCTCTCCTGTAAGCATATACGTAAGTGCATCAGGCATAAAGAGAAGTTTGTCGGCAGAAGATAGATTGGGGGAATTGTTGCACTTCAAAGTATAGAGTTGAAACAGCGTATTAAAGTCCATTACCTGAATACCTGTACGTGAATAAAGCTCTTGAGAAGACATTATCTCCTTGAAAAAATGCTGTGAGGCTCCGACAGTATGCGGGTCGCGATAACTGTACGGCAACCCGATGATAGAGCCATCCCTGTCTATTAAAGCAAAGTCCACACCCCATGTATCAATACCTATTGATGATATCTCTATCCCCCGCTCAGCCACTTCAGAGAGGCCGTGGAGGATATGCCTGTATATCGAAAAAATATCCCAATAACAGTGTCCGATGTTGTTCAGAATGTTATTGGGGAACCGATCTATTTCCTGTATTTCCAGCTTATTGTCAGACAAAGTTCCCACAACCGCTCTGCCACTTGTGGCTCCAAGATCAAAAGCGAGAAAGTTATTAAAGGCCATTATTATAAAAATTACGTTAACCGACAAAATTATATAAAAAAGATCATCCAGGCAACCCAATGGTCTTAAAATTTCGCACGTTTATTACTTTTTAAGGTATAAAAAGGTGTCGTACTCGACTGCTTTTATTAATAGTTTTACTAACTTTGCAAGTTAATACTGCGATATATAGGATATAATGAGACAATTAGAGATATTATTTAAGGATTATACCGGCGAAGAACCAGTTGCTATAGAGGAACTTCCATCTTCGGGAAGCAACAGAAGGTACTTTCGTCTGAAGGGTAGCAAGACGTCAATCATCGGAGCTAAGGGCGAATGTGTGGATGAGAATATTGCATTTTGGATCATAGCACAGGATTTTCATTCCAAAGGATTGCCTGTGCCTAAAGTTCTCTCACACAGTGAAGACTTTATGTACTATTTGCAGGAAGATCTTGGCACCGATACCCTTTTCGATGCTGTTGCAAATGGACGGGAAAACGGTAAATATTCCGATCGGGAAAAAGAATTTCTGATTAAGTCCGTCACAAAACTGCCGGCTATTCAGTTTGAGGGCGCAAAAGGCTTTGACTTCTCAATTTGCTATCCGCAGCCGGAGTTTGACCGCAGGATGATCTCTTTCGATTTGAACTATTTCAAATACTGCTTTTTAAAGGCTACAGGAATTGGTTTCAGTGAGATTAAGCTTGAGGATGATTTCAGAGCACTGTCAGACGTCCTGATGAAGAGTATGTCCGACACATTTCTGTATCGCGACTTTCAGGCCCGCAATGTAATGCTTGTCGGTGGAGAGCCGTATTATATTGATTTTCAAGGAGGAAGAAAAGGTCCAATCTACTATGACGTAGCTTCGTTTATTTGGCAGGCAAAGGCAAACTACTCTGAAGAGCTTAAAGAGACGCTGATTGACGCATATCTTGAAGCCTTGAAAGCTTATCAGCCGGTAGATAAGGAGCAGTTTCATAAGACATTAAGACATTTCGTATTGTTTAGAACATTGCAAGTACTTGGAGCATACGGATTTAGGGGATACTTTGAAAAGAAGCCACACTTCCTGCAGAGTGTTCCTTATGCTATGGACAACATCAAAAAGTTACTTAACGAGCCGTTTGACGAGTACCCGTATCTTTCCGATATTCTCTTGAAACTTACTCAGATGCGCGAGTTCTCCGAGATGAATGCCGGTCGCAAGCTGGAAGTAAAGATTTACAGCTTTGCCTATAAGAAAGGCATTCCAAACGACGTCAGCGGCAATGGAGGAGGATACGTCTTCGACTGTCGTGCTCTTGAAAATCCTGGCAAATATGAGAGATACAGTTCATTTACAGGTATGGACAGCGAGGTTATCAAGTTTATGGAAGATGACGGCGGCGTGCTGAAGTTTCTCGATAAAGTATATGACTTGGCCGATGTCCACGTGCAAAGATATATTGAGCGAAAATTCACTCATCTCATGTTCTCTTTCGGATGTACCGGAGGTCAGCACAGATCGGTTTACTGTGCACAGCACCTGGCAGAGCATATCGCAAAGAAGTTTAACGTTAAAGTACGTCTCTTCCATCGAGAGTTGACCACTGAGCAAGAGTTCTGATATGAAAGCTTTTATATTTGCAGCCGGACTCGGTACGCGGCTAAAACCGCTCACCGACACCATGCCGAAGGCTCTTGTACCGATTGGTGGTGTCCCAATGCTGAAAATTCTTCTAAACAAACTTATAAGCAACGGATATGATGACATTGTTATCAATGTGCACCATTTTGCAGAGCAGATTGAGAACTATATATTTGAAAATAACAGTTTTAGCGTAAAGATAACTTTTTCTGACGAAAGGGATTTGCTTCGTGATACTGGTGGAGGTATAAAGCATGCCAAAACTCTGCTTTTGGAAGGTAACGGGGAACCGATTCTTGTGCATAATGTGGACATCCTTTCCAATCTGGATCTTAATTGGTTCAGGAGTATATTTCTCAGTTCAAGAGCGGAGGCAAATAATCCTTTGATTGCCACTATCCTCGTAAGCGAAAGAGATACATCACGATACTTTCTGTTTGACGATTCAAACAGACTTGTGGGGTGGACAAACATAGCCACCGGGGAGGTGAAAAGTCCTTACCCCGATCTCGACGTCGCCAAATGCAGAAAACTTGCCTTTGCCGGAGTTCACACAATTTCACCGGAGATCTTTCCGCTTATGGACTCGTTCCCTGAAACATTTTCCATAGTAGATTTCTATCTATCGATCTGCGATAAATATTCTATTGTAGGTGTACTGCAGGATGGCCTGGAGATTCATGACATAGGCAAGTTGTCGGATTTGTATAAATTTAATACCTTTGCGCAAATATAATCGATCATGCTAAATATATCTTACTGTTCCGATAAATACCAATATACCATGGGAAAGTCTTTCTACGAAAATGGTATGAAAGACAAGATTGCAGTATTCAATTTATTTTTCAGAAAGGCACCAGACAACAACAACTGGGCTGTAGTCAGCGGTACAAAAGAGGCCATGGAGATGATTGCCGGTCTGGGCTCTGCAGATATCTCTTTCTTTGAGAAGTTTTTACCGGGAGAAGATTACAGGGAATTCAGAGAGTACCTCTCTAAAATGAGATTTACAGGAAAGGTATATGCGATGAAAGAGGGAGAAATTGCTTTTCCGCGGGAACCGATCATTACAGTTGTCGGCCCGATAATCGAAGCACAAGTTCTCGAAACTCCTCTTCTCTGCATCATGAATCACCAGATGGCTATTGCCACAAAGGCCTCAAGAGTGACCCGTAGCACCACAAAGCCTGTCAGTGAGTTCGGATCACGCCGCGCACACGGCCCATGGGCTGCAGTTTACGGCGGCAAAGCTGCATTTATCGGTGGCTGTCTCAACAGTTCAAATATTATTTCGGCCACAGACTTCGGCTTTGAATCGAGCGGCACAATGGCTCACAGTTACACTACCGCTTTCGGTTGCACTATTGAAGGTGAGTATAAAGCATTTGACTCATATCTTAAGACTCATGTAGGAGAGGGCCTGATCCTGCTGATTGATACATTCGATACTCTCAAATGCGGTCTGAAGAATGCTATTAAAGCATTTAAGGCTAATGGCATAGATGATTCCTACACAAAGGGATACGGTATCCGCCTCGATAGCGGTGACCTTGCCTATCTCTCATCAAAGTGCCGTGAAGAGCTTGACAAAGCCGGTTTAAAGAAGTGTAAAATATTTGCCACCAATTCATTAGATGAATATATCATATCTGACCTTGAGAAGCAGGATGCAAAGATTGATGCATACGGAGTAGGTGATGCTATTGCCACAAGCAAGCACAATCCATGCTTCGGCAACGTATATAAGCTTGTGCAGGTTGACGATGAGCCGCTTTTAAAGCGTTCTGAAGATAAAGCCAAGCTAATTAATCCCGGCTTCCAAATTACATACAGAATCATTCAGGACGGCAAGTTCAAAGCTGACGTCACCTGCCTGCGTGGAGACTCATTTGCACAGGCGATAGAAAACATAGATGAACTGACTATCACTGCCGAATTTGATGAAACTCAAGTAACTACATATCCTAAAGGATCTTACACATACAAGCCGCTTCAGGAACTTTCATACGACAACGGAAAGATATTTGAAGACAGTAGGACTATTTTTGAAAAAAGAGATTACTACAAGAAGAATATTGCCTCTCTAAATGATACGCAGACACGTATCATCAATCCTCACTACTACAAAGTTGATATTTCTGATGACCTGTATGATCTAAAGATGCTCCTGATTAACAGACTGATACAGCAGATCAACCATCAGGAAGAGCTTGCCGACACGAGCGGAATCAAGAAATTTACTCATGTTGTTGTAGATATGCTGTATGACTTTATTGACGGATCCCTTGCCTGTCAACATGCCGAAAAAGCTGTTGAAGAGAGTGTTAAGTATATCAACGCACACCCTGATCAGAAGGTACTGTATGTTGTCGATCACCACCCTTCCAACCACAGTTCTTTTAAAGAAAACGGGGGACAGTGGCCTGTACACTGCGTAATGAACACCCACGGAGGCGAAATCCATGCTGCATTCTATTCTGTTGAAAATAAAAGCAACTGCCCCAATGAAGAAAATATGTTTTACAAGGGTACAAATGCCAAAAAGGAACAGTATTCAGGCTTTGAGGGACATAACAAAGAGGGTATTGAACTCAATTCACACCTCACCAACAACGTAGTTATCAGCGGTATAGCTACGGAATACTGCATTCGTGAGACTTGCTTTGACTTGATTAAGGCAGGACACAATGTTTACCTTATTGAAGAAGGACTCGGCTACATATATGAGAAGAAGCATCAGCAGGTACTCAGAGAACTTGTTAAAATTGGAGTGAAAATTATTTAAAACAGGATATTATGCATTATATCGGAATCGACCTTGGCGGAACAAAAGTTATGGGAGCCATCTTCAATAAAGAGGGCGTTGTCCTGCTGGATAAATATGTCCTTCTTGACAAAAAAGAAGGAAAAGAGGTTGGAGCCTTGGTCTGCTCGCTATTTCGGGAACTTTGCAAGGATGGAGGAATCCCTTCCAATGAACCTGTAAGCGTTGGAATATGCATTCCGGGCATCTCCTACTCTGCAACCGGCTGCGTTTGGGCACCAAATATTCCGGGATGGGACAATTATCCGCTCAAAAGTGAGATACTTCTGTCCGTACCCAATGCTATCGTTACGATTGAGAGCGACAGGACGTGTTACATCTTAGGTGAAACGACAATGGGCGGCGCCAAAGGATGCAAAAATGCCATCTTCATTGCTGTCGGTACGGGTATTGGAGCCGGTATTCTGATTGATAACCGCGTTTTACACGGAAATTCGGATATTGTCGGAGCCATCGGCTGGCTTGCCCTGAAACCTCCCTACTCATCAAAATACGACCAGTGCGGATGTTTCGAATCTCACTGTTCCGGTGAAGGGCTTGCAACTCAGGCACGATATTTTCTTGAAGAGGATAAAAATTATAATGGAGAGTTAAGACAATTTGCACCGAACGATGTGACTTCCTACCACGTATTCGAAGCATACAATAACGGAGATCCGCTTGCCAAAAGAGTTATAGATCAGGCTATTGAGATGTGGGGTATGGCTGCTGCCAATTTGGTAAGTATCTTCAATCCTGAGAAGGTAATATTCGGGGGCGGAGTGTTCGGTCCCGCTTCCATCTTCATTGATGATATTAAACGTGAAGCTGAAAAATGGGCTCAACCCATCAGCATGAAGCAGGTAGAATTTACAACAACACAATTGCCTAAGCTCGCCGGTCTGTACGGCGCAGGAGCCGTGGCTATTAAATTTGCATGATAATACACCATAAATATGGAACAACAAACAAACATAAAAGTGTTGATTGCCGCTTTTTTAGGCATCTTCTTCTTTGGTATGGCTTTCCTTGTCCTGGGAGCTGTATTACCCTCATTAACAGAATTATTTTCTTTGACCAAAGGGCAAGAGTCTACTCTGGCAAGCTGTCTTCCGCTTGGAGTGCTCTTCGGATCTTTAATATTCGGCCCGGTTATAGACAGATACGGCTATAAAATACTCCTTATCTGTGCCACCGCCATTGGTATCATCGGTCTGGAATTACTCGCATTTA
The DNA here is from genome assembly GCA_028691975.1 of Bacteroidales bacterium. Classification (GTDB taxonomy): domain Bacteria; phylum Bacteroidota; class Bacteroidia; order Bacteroidales; family UBA932; genus Cacconaster. Next base: position 24,446 of record JAQUYF010000027.1, read on the forward strand.
CAAACTCATATCCTGTTATTGTAGTCGCCGTGATATTGATTGGCCTTTGCAGCGGAATGCTTAACGGTTCCACCAGCGCCATTGTTTCGGATGTCTCAAGTGACAAAGCCAGAACGTCCAATCTTTTCATCCTCGGCCTTGTCTACTGTCTCGGTGCCATCATTATTCCGATACTCATGGCCGGCTTGTCCGAGAAGTTTTCCTATACTCCGATTGTGGCAATTGCCGGTGCCGTCATGTTCCTGTCGCTGATATACCATTGCATTATCGCTTTCCCCGAGGCAAAATGTAAACAGGGTGTTCCTGTTAAAGGTGTATTGAAGATGATAAAAGAGCCTACGCTGATTATTTTGAGTTTTGCACTGTTTTTCCAGAGCGCACTTGAGGGTATCTCCAACAACTGGATTGCCAAATTCCTTGGTCCGGAAGGTAGAGGATTTACACCTGAAATTGCCCTTTATGCTCTGGGATTCATTATTTTCGGATTGGGTGTCAGCCGTTTGATTCTTGTATTTTTGTCAAGAGTAGCCTCGGGCAAAGTAATCGTACTTTCAAGTATGGG
>JAQUYF010000028.1:0-18270 GCA_028691975.1 Bacteroidales bacterium
CCATAAGGTTTATCGGCTGGAAGCAGTGTCTGCATGTTGACACTTGCTCCGAATGCGCCGGGTCCATTAACCGAAGTGCCGACACCGCGTTGTAACTGTACAGACTGCAACATCCCTGTCAACGCCGGAATGTTAACCCAGAACACCTCCTGAGACTCTGCGTCGTTTAAGGTCACTCCATTGAGAGTGACATTGATGCGTGAACCGTCACTTCCACGGACTCTCATTTTGGAGTATCCGAGTCCTGTACCCCCTTCATTTGTAGCCACAACCGAGGGTTGAAATCCGAGCATCAACGGGAGTGACGACATGGGAGAGCTGCTGCGCATCTGCTCCCTGTTAATGTTGACGAAAGCCACAGGCGTTGTCTTTTCCGCACGGAAAGAGGAGATCACCACGCTGTCTAACTTGTTGACAGGGTTGTTCGGATCATCTTCCGGATCACTATCGTGACCACTGTAAAGATTCGAACCTGCAGGATTAACAGCTCTTTCAAGATTAATAGATAAGTTGTTTTGTGCTGATAAAAACACTGAAAGCAGCGACATTGCTGCCAATAATAAGATTTTTTTCATTACGTTCCCTCCGCCGGTATTACCCGTATCAGGTTATAAGGGTCTGTTCTCAGCCCAAGTTGAGCACCCCAATGTTAAACAATATTTTATTTCTCTACAAGAGAGATTCTATACATTTTAGGCCAGTATTTACCTGTAACATAAACATATCCTGTCTCAGGATCAAAAGCGATACCATTTAGTACGTCAGTTGAGCTCTTCATCAGGTTCCTTGCCAACAACCCCGTGCAGTCAATCTCTCCTGTCACCTTGCCGGTAGCAGGATCAATCCTTACTATCTTGTCCCAACCATATACGTTAGCCCAAATCTCGCCGTTTATATATTCCAATTCGTTTAGAAATTTCACCTCATATCCGTCAGAAGTGATCTGTATTTTCCTCTTTATCAAAAAAGTGTCGGGATCTCTGAAAAATAATTCGGCGGTACCGTTACTCATAATCAACTGTGTCCCATCAGTCGTCAGCCCCCACCCCTCTTCCATACAGCGAAAATATCCGAGTTTTTTCAGAGTTTTTATGTCATAGACGAAACAGGTCTTCTCTTGCCATGTCAAAATGTACAGCCTCCCCTTCAGAACACATGACCCCTCTATGAAGTACTGTTTGTCGAAGTTGACTCTCTGGAGCACCCTGCCTGTCTTTAGGTCCACCTTACGGAAATCAGACTCTCCGTAAGTCCCCGTTGATTCATACAACTGCCCGTCGTGAAAAAACAAGCCCTGAGTGTAGGCAGCAGCATCGTGAGGGAGTGACTCTTCAATTTTGAAAGAGTATTGCTTAGGTCTTTGAGCAAACAAAGTCCCCGCACTCACAAGTGCAAGCAAGGCAACTGACGCAAAAACGCGACAGCAAAACATATTATTTCTTCTTAGCATCTTTATAAATACTTGCCGCTTTAACAAATGCAACGAATATTGGTTGAGGCTTCTCTACGGTACTCTTATACTCCGGATGAAACTGCACCCCGATAAAGAACGGATGGGAAGGAAGTTCCATGATCTCGACAAGGCCTGATTCAGGATTTTTACCACTTGCTACCATGCCGGCATCGGTGACAACACCTAAATACTTGTTGTTAAACTCATATCTGTGTCTGTGACGCTCCATGATGTCTGTCGTACCGTAAATTTTATACGCCAGAGTCCCCTCGGCAATTCTGCATGAGTATGCGCCGAGACGCATAGTACCACCCTTGACTGTCAAGGCTTTCTGGTCTTCCATCAAATCAATGATCGGTGTTTTTGTATTCGGCAATACTTCTGTACTCATTGCATCTTTCATGCCAAGCACGTTGCGTGCAAATTCGATAACTGCCATCTGCATACCAAGGCAGATACCAAAAAAAGGAACGTTATGTTCACGCGCATAGTGAATAGCCTTTATCTTACCTTCCAATCCTCTCTCTCCAAATCCCGGTGCAACTAAAATACCATCCATATTTTTCAGATAATCAGTCACATTATCATCAGTAATATTCTCGCTTTGTATGCTGTGCACATAGACTTTGCACTCATTTGCAGCTCCTGCATGGATAAACGACTCAAGGATAGACTTATAGGCATCCTGAAGTTCGACATATTTCCCGACAAGGGCAATGTCTACTTCATGCTTGGGATTTTTCAACTTAACAAGAAAATCCTTCCATGTAACGAGATTGGGTTCAACATCATTTTTGATGTTAAACTTCCTTAAAACTATCTCGTCCAATCGCTCTTTGTGCATATTGATCGGCACCTCATAGATGCTGCTCGCATCCATAGACTCTATGACAGCCTCCGGACGCACATTGCAGAATAGTGCAACTTTTCTCTTGATATCCAAATTGATAGGATGTTCTGTACGGCAAACAATAATGTCCGGCTGAACGCCATACTGCTGCAACATTCTGACAGAGTGCTGAGTGGGCTTGGTTTTAAGCTCTTTGGCCGCGCTCAAATATGGCACCAGCGTCAAATGAACAGTTATGCAGTCCTCTTCCGGAAGCTCCCATTGCAACTGACGGACAGCTTCAATAAAGGGCAGTGACTCTATGTCGCCTACCGTACCTCCCAACTCCGTAATGACAACATCATACCGCCCGGTCTTACCCAATAGCAACATTCTGCGCTTGATCTCATCAGTGATGTGGGGAATAATCTGGACTGTTTTACCAAGATAAGCACCTTCCCTCTCTTTGTCTATAACCGTTCTGTAGATCTTACCTGTGGTTACATTATTTGCCTTTGAAGTATATACTCCAAGAAATCTCTCGTAATGACCGAGATCGAGGTCTGTCTCAGCTCCATCTTCAGTTACATAGCACTCACCGTGCTCATAGGGGTTGAGTGTCCCGGGATCGATATTGATATACGGGTCAAACTTTTGAATAGTAACCCTTAACCCTCTTGCCTGTAATAATTTGGCTAAAGAGGCCGAAATGATACCTTTACCTAATGAAGATGACACCCCGCCGGAAACAAATACATACTTTGTGTTCATAATGAAGTCAGATTGGTTATAACGGGATACAAAGGTAAAGCAAATAATCGTGTTGCAAAAATAAAAGTTCATAGCTTTTTTCTTACCTTTGAAGTTTTAAGATCAACGAATGGAAAAATCATACAAAGAAGAGTATGTCATCAAGTGTTTTGAGGTGGATGCGATGAAGCACTTGAAAGCATTTGCCTTTATGAATATGGCCCAAGAGTTGGGGCACATTCATTCCACAAAGATGGGGTGCGGATATAAAGATCTTATAATCAATGACAACGTCTGGATAATATATAGAGCGCACGTAAAATTTTTGTCAGCTCCAAAGTGGGAAGACAGAGTCACGCTTGAGACATGGCACAAGTGCAATATCGGACTATTCTCCATTCGTGACTTCGAAATGTGCGATATGAACGGCACTCCGCTGATAGAAGCCACTACATCGTGGCTTATTATGAACATGAAAACTCGACACGTGCAGCGCACCGACCATGTGCTTCCTGTGGATAAATTTGCTCCCCTTTCTTTCCCTGAAAAAAATATCATCAGGGAAACTTGTCCCAAGATTGAGATTGCAGAAGAAGCCACATTCGTAAAAACAAGGGTTGTAGGCCCTTCAGACGTGGATTACAACCTCCATCTGAATAATGCCAAATATTTAGAGTGGGTTATGGATTGCCTTGACATTGAACTTTTAAAAAGTCACGCAATAGATGAATTTTTCATCAATTACGAGTCGGAATCACAGATTGGAGATCCGATAGATCTCTACACCTGTAAGTTGTCGGAATCGGAGTATTATGTTGACGGTAGACGTGCCGGCAAGCATCTTTTCAAGCTAACAATCAAATTTAAACTATAGTAGTGGAAACTTACAATCTGATAATTATTATCATGCTTATACTTGCAGCTGTGGTCTATATCGCGCTGCAATACTTTAAGGCAGGTTACGGATTTCTCAGGGACAGCAAATGGGGTCCTGCCATTCCAAACAAAGTAGGATGGGTGATCATGGAGGCCCCCGTATTCATACTGATGTGCCTGATGTACGCCCTTTCCGACAGAGTGGCCAATATAACTCTGATTATTATAACTCTGCTTTTCCTGACTCACTATTTTCAGCGGACTTTTATATTTCCTTTCCTCATAAGGGGAAAAGGAACAATGCCTATTGTCATCATCCTGATGGGGATGATCTTCAATACGGTAAATGCCTATATACAGGGTAAATGGCTCTACTACCTCTCTCCTGAGAGTATGTACACGCTGGCCTGGCTCAAGACACCTCAATTTATATGCGGCACAATCATTTTCATCTTCGGAATGTACGTCAACTTACACTCCGACTACATCATCAGACATCTCAGGCAGGACGGTGATTCAGGCCACTATATACCCATGGGAGGAACGTTCAAGTATGTCTCATCCGCCAACTATTTCGGTGAGATTATGGAATGGGTCGGATTTGCAATTTTGACATGGTCTGTTGCGGGTGCCGTCTTTGCCATCTGGACTTGCGCCAACCTTGTGCCTCGTGCCAACAGCCTCTATCACAAGTATGAAGAGGAGTTTGGAGAGGAGTTTACGTCTCTTCACAGAAAAAGAATATTTCCATTTATATATTAAAATATCATGAGTGCATCTGAAAACAATACTTTGTTCACCCCATTTAAAGTTGGGCCTATCGAACTAAAAAACAGAACTATACGTTCCGCTGCATTTGAAGGAATGTGTCCGGGCAACCACCCGTCTAAAGAGTTGTTTGACTACCACACAGCCGTAGCAAGAGGTGGAGTGGGAATGACGACTGTGGCATACGCATCCGTTTCGCAAAGCGGTCTCTCTTTCGAAAGACAGCTTTGGATGAGAGAGGAGATAGTACCGGAATTGAAAGAGTTAACCGATGCTATTCATAAGGAAGGCGCTTTAGCCTCCATTCAGTTGGGACATTGCGGAAATATGTCTCATCGCTCCACATGTAAATGCACCCCGAGAGGAGCAAGTTTGGGCATCAATATCTACTCTCCCACATTTGTACGCAAGCTGAACAAGCCTGAAATTGAACAAATTGTAAAAGACTACGGCAATGCTGTCAGACTTGCCAAAAAAGCAGGGTTTGATGCAGTTGAGATACATGCAGGCCACGGATATCTGATTTCGCAATTCCTTTCACCTTATACCAACCACCGCCACGATGAGTTCGGCGGCACCATGGAGAAGCGTATGCACTTTATGGAGATGGTAATGAAAGAGGTTACCGCTGCTGCAGGTGACGATATCGCCATTTTCGTAAAGACAAATACTCGTGACGGTTTCCGGGGCGGACTGGAGGTTGATGATTGCATCAAAGTTGCCAAAAGGCTTCAAGAACTTGGAGCTCAAGCCCTTGTCCTCACAGGAGGCTTTGTAAGCCGCGCTCCCATGTATGTAATGGGAGGAGCATTTCCCGTCAGGGCTATAACTCACTATATGCCTATGAAGCAATGGTGGCTAAAGATAGCAATCCGTATCTTCGGAAAGATGATGGCTCCTACAGTCAAATTTAAAGAGAATTACTTCCTTGAGGACTCGAAGAAGTTTCGCGCCGCACTTGATATGCCACTTGTGTATGTGGGTGGGGCAGTCTCCAGAAAGGGTATTGACGAAGTTCTTGACGCAGGCTTTGAGATGGTACAGATGGGCCGCGCACTTATCCGCGATACAGATTTTGTCAACAAACTGAAGGATGGTGACAAGTCAGTATGCAGCGAGTGTGAGCATGTTAACTTCTGCGTTGGCAGGATGTACACACTCTCAATGCAATGCCATACCAAATGCGAGGATATTACTCCTGCTCTTGAAAAGGTGTGTCAGCGGAAGTCAGGCGGTAGATAACCTCAAAGGCCACCTTTGCATCCTCAACGATCCCTCCCCAATCCCAATTGGGGTCGTATTCGTCGTTTACAGTGTGATAGATCTCTTTCAGAAAGGTATTCCAGCTCTCTGCAGCCCATTTTTCACCCTTTTCACGACTGCCATAGCAGCCAAATGCCCAGCTTGACGGAATGCCTTTTCTGTGAAAAGAAAGCTGATCCGAACGGAAAAACATTCCCGTATGAGCATTCGGATCCGCGATAAGATACCTGCCCTGATACCTTGCAGCTTCTGCATAGAGTGAATCCAATTGAGGATAATAACCTTTTCCGATCAACATCAGGTCTTTCATTTTACCGCGAGGATACATCATATCATTGTTGATGCAGGCTATGGTCTTCTCCATCGGGACAGCCGGATGCTCCACATAATACTTGGAGCCGAGAAGTCCCTGCTCCTCTGATGTCGGGAACAATAGCATAAGAGATCTGGCCGGTCTCTCCCGTAAACGACCGTATGCACGCCCGACTTCAAATGCCCACGCCATTGTAGTACCATTATCAACTGCACCGTTGTAAATTGAATCAATCTTTCCTTCGGCATCAGGCTTTGCGTCCCGATCGACTCCGAAATGATCCCAATGGCCTGATACGACCACCACTTCATCCGGTTTGTCGGAACCTCGCATGATTCCGGCCACATTTTGCGAGACATTGCGTGCCATAGTGTTATAAACATGAAGATGTATTTTCGTTTTCAACGCAAATGACTTAAAATCGGCACTGCAGGCTTCCTGTCTCAGTCTTGCTATATCATACCCCTCCTTTAGAAAGAGAGTTTGGGCAGCATCCGCACTCATCCACCCTTCAACCGCACAATTCTGCATCAATTCAGGAGAGTCAATGTAAAGATTGGCCATTTTCGAGCTGCGGCTCGCAACGTTATAATTGTAGCCCGCTCCCAGATCTTCATGGACAATGATGACTCCTGCAGCCCCCTGACGTGCAGCTTCTTCAAACTTATATGTCCAGCGTCCGTAATAGGTCAATTCGCGCCCCTTGAAAAAGTCGGGCTGCAGAGTATCCCCTCTCAGGGAAAGATAAAGGCCCGGATCATTGATAAGCACAATCGCCACCTTGCCTTTGACATCCAGCCCCTTGTAGCTGTCGTAGCCGTACTCAGGAGCCACAATTCCAAAGCCGCAAAAGACCATATCAAGGCCATCCATCTGTATCGTCTCTACCGGACGTGAAGAGTGTAAAGCCAGCCCCGCCAAAGAAGATTTGACATCTGATGTAATAGAGATCATATTTACCTGCTGACAATAACGCATAGAACCGTCCTCAGCCTTAAACGGAGGTTCAAAGCCGTTTCTCTGAAGCTCCTCAATTAGATAATTGACTGTTTTATGTTCACCTGCGGTAAATGGGCCGCGGCCCATAAAGCTATCATCCGATATTGTCTTATCAAACTCTTTCATCGCCACATCGCCGATGGCACTCTGTACCTTTCGAAAATCCTTTTCGGCATCATAACATGAAGAAACTGCGATAACCAAAGATAAAAAGATAAAAATACGTTTCATATTCTGTTTGGATTTTAGTTAATACCAAGGTCAAAAGTAAGAAAATTAACTCAGCTTTGAAAGAAAAAGAGATACCTTTGCACTTTAAGGTGAGATGTTCTATCGCTCTTATTATTAAGGGAGGAAAGTCCGGACAGCATAGAGCACCCTCCTGTGGAAAGCACAGACAGGCGCAAGCTTGTGGGAGACGTAACAGAAAATAACCGCCGCAAGGTAAGGGTGAAAAGGTGAGGTAAGAGCTCACTTCTGATGTTTGGCGACATCATCAGGGTACGTTCCGGGGAGCTGCAAGGCCAAATATATCGGCAGTTAAGGGTTGCTCGCCCATTGCCGAGGGGTGGGCTGCAATAGATAAATGATAGAAGCCCGAAAGGGTACAGAATTCGGCTTACAATCTCACCTTTTTATTTGCAAATTATTTATTATGAGATATTTAACCGTCATTTTACTACTTTTCATCTCCTCATTGGGTCTTCAGGCTCAAGGCTTGGGATGTCACAATTGTTCAAAAGAGTGCATTCTTGAAAATGTACGATACAGCCCCGAGGATGTCACGCGTTTTAACGAAGTTATGGCTGCAATCAGGCCCGACCGTGACCTGCCGATGGGCGATCTCGTCATAAAGGTTGCAAAGTTGCTGCTTGAAACTCCGTATGTCGCTTCCACTCTCGAAATTGATCCCGAGATGCTCACAATCAACCTGAATAAAACAGACTGCATCCTCTTTGTAGAGATGTGTTTGGCTCTTTCTCAGACAGTTAAAGATGATAATCCGGATTTCGAGACATACTGCGACTATGTGCGACAGCTTCGCTACCGTGACGGCATAGTCGACGGCTATGCTTCTCGCCTGCACTACACCTCTTCATGGGCGATTCAGGCTGCAGTCAGAGGTATCATGAAAGAGGTCACAAAAGAGTGTGGCGGAGTCATAAAAAATCAGTGGTTCGACTTTATGACCACACATCCCAACTTATATCGTCAGCTTCGCGAAAACCCTGATCTTGTGCCTGCTATCCGAGAGACAGAGGAAAAACTCAATACTTACGAATATTATTACATTCCCAAGGCTGATCTGCCAAACCGCATTCAAAATATTAAGTCAGGCGACATAATAGGCTTTGATGATGCCACTCCGGGGCTTGATATTGCACACGTTGCGTATGCCTGCTGGCAGGATGGCGAGTTGACTTTTATCCACGCATCTTCAAAAGCGCACAAGGTCATTATAAACAAAACACCGATGATAGAGTATATCAACGGTGTTAAGGGTAATGATGGAATTCGAGTCTTCAGACTCCAATAGGTTTTTAAAGGCTGTCGCCAAAATCTTTTCTGAACTTCTCAACCAGTCTTGACGGCCAGTCCGAAGTAGGGATCATTGTGCCCATAAAGAAGCGCAACACTCTCGGCTCGTAATCAAATTTCAAACCGCCGATTAAATGTCGGTTTTCGTGCAGCCATGTCAATCGGTCGAGCACATATCTGGTCTGTGAAAGTGTAAACACTCTGCGAGGAAAGGCTAAACGGAGCAACTCTACATCAGAAAGCACATCGTTGCCGTTTTCATCACGTATGCTGGACATAGTGCCGCGCTCCATACCTCTAACGCCGGCACAAAGGTACATTGCTGCCGTTAATGCAGCTGAAGGGTATTCACTCCGTGGAATATGATCGCAGAACTTCATAGCATTGACATGCGCCCCAAGTACCCCCGGAGGCGTCACCATAGGAACACCATTCTTCTCTGCATTCTCTACAAGATATTTGATAAAGGAGACACTCTGACCGATGATAGTCTCATCCAAAGTCTCATATATACCCACAGCCATTGCTTCAATCTCTCTGACAGACATACCTCCGTAGGTCAAAAAACCTTCAAACAGAGGGATCAGAGGTTCCATCTTCAGGTACAAATCATGACGGTTGGTGCAGATACATCCTCCCCTTGATGATGTAAGTTTACGGGCAGAGAAGTATACGATATCGGCAAGACCTGTCATCATCTTGATAATATCCCCAAGAGTGTTTTCGGACCACTTCTCCTCACGCTCCTTAATGAGGTATGCATTTTCACCCAAAAGGCTGGCATCCAATACTAAAAGAACCCCGTACTTGTCACATACCTTTCTGACATCCATCATATTACGAATAGAAAAAGGTTGACCTCCGATAAGGTTTGTAGAAGCCTCCATTCTGACAAACGGAATATTTTCAGGCTTTATATCGATAATTGCCTGCTCCAAACGATCTATATCCATATTTCCTTTGAACTGGTTGGTAGACGACATCTCGAAGGCCTCTTTGGTGACCAACTCTATCATTGATCCTCCAACCTCCATGATATGGGCTAATGTGGTAGTAAAGTGATAGTTGGTAGGCACCACATTGCCAGGCTTCACGAAAGTACGGGCGAGAATATTTTCAGCGGCACGGCCCTGATGGACAGGAAGCAGGAATTTCTTGCCGAGTACATCCTCAACACCGACCTTAAACCTCTCCCACGACTGTGAGCCGGCGTAAGCATCATCGGCATGCATCATTGCAGATAACTGGTTGTCACTCATCGCGTTCACTCCACTGTCTGTAATCATGTCCAAAAATATGTCTTTGGTTGAAAGTTTGTATGTATTGTAGCCGGCCTCTTTGATGGCGTCTCTACGGCGTTCTATAGGTACAAGATTGAGTTTTTGAACGATTCTTACTTTGTGAAGTTCAAGAGGTATCTCCTCTCCGGAGAAAAATTTAACATTTGTTGGCATAATAGTTGTTTTTATAAATTGATTTTAAATTAATGAATTGTAAAGTAGAAAACGGTGCAGCGTATGCACACAAAAAAACCCGCTCCAACGAACCGGGTTACATCATCAATTAGTCAATCTATAAAAACAGAAAACTATACCCGGTCGAAGGAGCGGGAATAGCAATAAGAGTATCTGTTTGACAATATTGTTCTCATTTCGGGTCAAAGGTAAATAAAAATTCGTATCGCTGTACTCGACTGCACTATTTTTTTTCTCCGAGAGCCTGCATCAGAGCATCCTTGTCCGTGACCGGAATGTACTCTTTACCGAAGACAATCCGGTTACGTTCAATGACTTTTACTTTGTACAGGTTAACAATAAAAGAGCGGTGTGCCTTGAAAAAAATATTTTTCGGTAAAATTTCCTCAATAGACTTGAGGCTCATCAAAGTCTGAATCACCTCGCCATCATCAGTATGTATTTTGATATAATCTTTACTACTCTCGACATAGTCGATTGTATCAAGCCGGATGACCTGCTGCCTGTAGCCCGAGTTAACTACGATACTCCTCTGTGCATCCATCGCACCGCCTCCACCGCTATTTGCAGCAGCATCCTTCAACTCAAACCACTTGAGAGCCTTGTCGGCAGCTGCCAAAAACTCCGAATAGCTGAACGGCTTGAGCAGATAGTCCAATGCCCCCACCTTATAGCCGTCAACGGCATACTGATCAAATGCGGTGGTAAAAACAATTGCACAGTCATCGATAAGCTTGGATAGCTCCATACCACTCAAGTTTGGCATCTGGATATCGAGAAAAGCTAATTCGATGTGACCCTCTCTAATCTTGTTCAAGGCATCCACGGCACTGTTGCTCTTGGCCTGCAGCTCCAGAAACGGAGTCTTTTTCACATACTCTTCAATAAGGTTGAGGGCAAGAGGCTCGTCGTCAACTATTATACACCCTATCTTTCTCATTACTGCAAATTTATGGATAATTCCGATACGTATATGTCACCTTTTTGTCCATAGACAAAAATATGCCTGGCAGGATAAATCAGTTGTAACCGCCTCTTCAAGTTGTCAAGTCCGATGCCTGATCCGCTCTTATCATCCTCATCTTTCGGAAAATAGCTATTGCTGACCACACATTTTACCGTATAGTTCTCTCGCACGATGCTGATGTTCACAAATGAAGGTTTGTCCGGTGAAATGCCATGCTTAAAGGCATTTTCAACAAGAGAAATGAAGACAAGTGGGGCTATCATCGCTCCGGAGTCGTCCTTTGGGATATCAACCGTCAGCGTGACATTGTCAGTCATACGCAACGACATTAAATCCACGTAGTTACGCGTAAAAACGAGCTCCTTTTCAAGCAGTACTTTCTCCTGACTGTCATCATAGAGTACATATCTCAAGATCTTGCTAAGCCCAAGAATAGCGTTCTGAGCCTTTTCCTGATCAACGGTCATAAGTGAGTAGATGTTGTTGAGGGTATTGAACAGAAAATGAGGATTAAGTTGGCTCTTCAGGTTCTTGAGCTCGGCTTGACTTGCGACAGCTTCCATCTTACTTCTCTCGCGTTCGCTTTGATACCACTGAAATGTCATTTTCAGTCCCACTGCAAGAGAGGCGATAAAAGCCATGAATATAGCATCTTTCCCTACAAACACCCAGAATGATGGAGGGCCTCCCCTTCGTGGTCCGTGTTGCAATGGATTGATAAAGTTGGTAAAGTAATAGTTGTTCCAGATATTCAGAACAATCGAAACTGCTGCAATCAGGACAACATTGGCAATCAGGAAATAAACCCACTTCTTTTTGAAGAGCAACCTCTTGATCAGGATATAATAATTGGCAAAAAATACAATGAGATAAGCAACTAAAGAGATAGAAAAGAGCAGGTACGACTCTAATGTAAGCGTACCGTGTCTTGGAGTCATCAGCAATGGCAGGCATAAAATAAGTATCACTACCGCAATTGTCACTATTATTGATGAAACCTTTCTGTTTGTGTTCTGTTGTATTTCCATATCCATATATTATATCCTCCCAAAGTTACTGATTTTATTCATATCTGATAGCATCGATAGGATTCAATTGAGAAGCCTTCTTTGCCGGATACCATCCAAAGAAGATACCTGTAACGGTACATACTGCAAATGAAAGTATAATTGAATATCCCTGTACGTATGTAGCCGTACCAAAGAGAGCAATGATCTTGGAGAGTCCGACTCCTATGATTACACCAATAACACCTCCCGTAATACTGATGATAATTGCTTCTATCAGGAACTGAAACAGTATATGACGCTCCTTTGCTCCGATTGACATACGAAGACCGATCTCACGCGTACGCTCCGTTACGGATACATACATAATATTCATGATACCGATACCGCCGACTATCAGAGAGATACCTGCAACACATCCTAAAAGCACCGTCAATACATCCATCACGGAGCTCATCGTCTCCATCATCTCCTGCTGAGAACGTACGTTAAAGTCATTTTCCTGACCGATCTTGATACCGTGATTGGTCTGCAGGATCTGAGTCATCTCTTCTATCGCCTGATCGGTGTACTCTTCAGACATGGCTGAAGCTGTAATCCCCTGAATATAGGTAATTGCGAGAATTCTTTTCTGGACAGTGGTATATGGTGCAATGATAAGGTCGTCCTGGTCCATACCCATTGAATTGTAACCTTTCGACTTTAAGATACCTATAATCTTCATCGGGATCTTATTGTATCTTATGACCTGTCCCAACGGATCTTCTCCATTCTTAAAAAGTGCATCTATCACAGTCTTTCCCACAACGCACACCTTGGCAGCATGCTTAATGTCACTGTCATCAAACATGGTACCGCTTTCCACCTCATACCCCCTGATGCTGAGATATGACGCGTTCACTCCATATATGGTAGTAGGTGTATTGTTTGAACCTTTAATGACCTGACCGCTTGCATTAACGGTCGGAGTGATCTCTTTCACATAGCTTGCCTCACGGACAATAGACTCATAATCAGCCATTTTTAAAGTCTGCATACTTGATGCACTCTGACGTACACCTCCAAAACGGCCATTGCCGGGACTAACCATAATCATATTAGTACCCATTGAACCGATCTCGTCTCTGATGCTCTTTTTAGAACCTGATCCAATGGAAAGCATGGTGATTACCGAAGCTACACCGATGATGACGCCCAACATTGTCAAGAAACAACGCATTTTATTGTTCATCAAGGCTTTAAAAGCTATTTTTACTAAATTTTTGTAATCCATCTCTTTCCTTATTAATCTTGTTCGTCATTTTTCGGCATCTTAGCCAAAACATCTTTCGCAGAAGCGATATTCCCATTGAGCACATCGCTTGTAATATGCCCGTCCCGCAAAGTGATAGTCCTGCTGCTGAATTGAGCAAGTTCGGGGTTGTGCGTGACAAAAATTATTGTCTTTCCCCTCTTGTGCAACTCTTGAAACAGTTCCAGAACTTCGTAGGAAGTACGGGTATCAAGGTTACCGGTAGCCTCATCCGCAAGGATGATAACCGGATCATTTACCAAAGCACGCGCGATTGCCACTCTCTGCTGCTGACCTCCGGAAAGTTGATTTGATTTGTGTTTCAATCTATCCTCAAGGCCTACCGCCTTCAGTGCATCAATCGCCTTTTGCCGTCTTTCCGATGTCGATACATTTCTATTGTAAAGTAGTGGAAGTTCTACATTCTCAATGGCAGTTGTCTTTGGCAGAAGGTTGTAAGACTGGAAAATAAATCCGATCTTTCTATTTCTGAGCGTAGCACGGTCATTCTTTCCGATATCTTTTACGGAGACCCCGTCGAGATAATACTCTCCGGAGGTGGCAATGTCAAGGCAACCGAGGATATTCAGCAGTGTAGATTTGCCCGAGCCGCTGGTACCCATAATGGTCACAAACTCACCCTTATTGATTGTAAAAGAGATCCCTCGCAAAGCTCTTACCACTTCTTCCCCGACCACAAATTCCCGCTTGAGATTTTCTATTTTAATTATTTCACTCATTACTTTGTTCTTACATTACTACCCTCATTTGGACGTCTCGGCATAAACGGGTTGCTGCTGCCTGAGGCTTTCGCCGTATCGGCATTAGAAGTTCCCTGCGTTACAAGTTGAGTTCCGGTAACGATCTTATCTCCAACTTTCAAACCTGTCAGGATCTCGGTAAATACACCGTCAGATACGCCCGTGGTTACTTCTACCGGTGTAAGTGTGCCATCCTGCTGCTGAGCCCATACACACTTTTCCGGAAGCTGCCCTTCATATTTTTCAGGTGTAAACCTGAGTGCTCTAAGGGGAACAGCTATAATATCGTGTTTGTCAAGTGTATATATTTCTACATTTGCTGTAAGCCCGGGTTTAAGTTTAAGATCAGGATTTGGAGCATCAATCACCACTTCGTACGTTACGACATTGGAGGTCGTTGTGGCCAAAAGCCTTACTTGAGTAACTACACCCTGAAAAGTATCATCAGGATAAGCATCTACCTCAAACTCAACTCTCTGACCTTCCTCAACTTCACCTATATCCGCCTCATCCACATCAGCTATAACCTGCATCTTTTTCAAGTCGTTGGCAATGGTAAACAGTGTAGGGGTACTGAATCCTGATGCTACTGTTTGGCCTTCATCAACAGCTCTTGAAAGTACCACTCCATCGATTGGAGAGTAGATCCATGCATACCCTATATTCTTCTCCGCTTTCTGGATGTTCGCCTGAGCCTGCTGGTACGTAAATTTAGCCTTATTATATGAGTATTCAGCTGATTCATACTCAGTTGCACTGATAAGCTGCTTTTCGTACAGCCCCTTTATTCTGTTGTAATTGGCTGTCTGGTATTCATATTCGGTCTTCGACGAATTAAGACTTGCTTTTGACGCCTCCAACTCGGTTTCAAGGACTGAACGGTCCAATTCTGCGATTAGCTGACCGGCTTTAACTTGAGAGTTGTAGTCAACATATATTTTTGATATAATGCCTGACACCTGTGTACCTACTTCTACCTGTTTAATCGGTTCAACTGTACCGGTAGCAGTTACGCTGCTGGATATTGAAGTGGGTTGAATAATGGTTGTCTGGTAGGTCAACACCTGTTTGCCGATTTTCTTTGGAAGAAGCAGAATCACTGCAACTATCACGACTACCGCACAAACCACAATTATTATGACTGTTTTCTTTTTCATACGTGTATTATTGTTTTTTATAATTCGATTGTTTGATTGTTCATATATCTATTCAGGAGCTTCAGAGAGAGAACTGCCTGATATTTAGTTTGTAACAGCTTTGACAGTGCGCTGATATAGTTGTTCTGCTCGGTAATTAATTCGACTGTATTCTTAATACCGGCATTGAACTGCTCTGAAACTATCTCATAGCTGACTTGAGAAGCATTTAGCTGCTCCTTTGCAGCAAGATACTGGCTCTGTGCAGAGGTCGCATCGTTGTGCAGTGACTCAAGGGTACTGAGAAGCTGTTTCTTCTGACTCTCATTCTGTAACTTTGAAGACTGGCTCTGCAATTTTGCCTTGGTTACGTTAGAACGAACCTGACGGTTGTTGAATATCGGAATGCTCAGATTAAGAGAGAGGTTTTCGCCCAATTTATTGTTAAGCTGATCGATAAATGAGACTCCCGTACCTGAATAGATACCGGTTGACATTCCCGCGCTCAGCGAAACTGTAGGATAGAAAGAGGCTTTCGCTACTCTCACCGCCACCTCTGAAGCTTCAACAGACAAATTGCTGCTCTGAATATTCGGTACTACATCAAGAGCCGTCAGATAGACTGTATTCAACTCCGGTATAAAGGCTGTTACCGATTCATCACCTATTGCAGGAAACTCGACATCAAAAGAGCGATCTATGCCCAGCTCAAGCAACTGTTTAAGCTGTAACTTGGAAACCGACAAGGCATTCTGAGCAGCTACAACCTGATATTTATCGCTTGCATACTGAGACTGAAGCTGTGCAAGATCTCCCTTCGATATGGAACCTGCTGCAAACATCTGCTCTCCGCGTTCATATTGCACCTTTGAAAGTTCTGCGGCCTGCTCTGCTATTTTAAGAGCCTCATCATTATATAGAATTTGCAGGTATGCCTGAGTTACAGATATCTCAATAGTCATCTTTGACTGTTCGAGGTCGTATTGCGAGGCTTCATTAACCAAACCTTGCTGTTTGATAGTATTCTGTATCTTTCCACCCTGATACAGTGCATAGCCGGCATTCAGGCTGAAACTTCCCTGATATGTAGTTCCTCCGTTTGCCTCATTGTACTCATTGTATTGAGTTGTATTAGTGAATGAGACGCTATGTCCGGTAGAGAAGTTGAGTGTAGGATATTGCTGAGCCTTGGCCTGTTGCAAGTCAACACCGGCGCTTTGGAGAGTTATTTCCTGACTGCGTACGTCAATGTTGTTCTCCTTTGCGTACTCGATACACTCTTTTAAACTCCACTTTTTGGCATCTTGTCCATAAACAACTGTCACCAAGCTGAGGAAAGCACATATCAATAGGATTGTTTTGTTTTTTGTGTTCATTATTTATTACTTATTTCGTTTCGTTTGGATTCAATGTATCGTTCCAAAATTCCTTTTCCATCTTTCTATTTTCAAACTCTGACCATGTTGCATACTGCTCGGCAGTCAAAATTTTCTTATACTTCTTAGCCTTCTTTTCAAAATTCTCCTGCTGCATCTCCTGCATCTTGGCTTCCATCTCTTCGCTCATCTGAGGACGCTGCCCGTTAGGGCCTCCCTGACCCATTCCGGCATCACCCATCGGACGCATCTGACCTCCCATTCCACCAGGGCCACCCTGTCCCATTGGGCCGCCCTGTCCCATTGGACCGCCTTGCCCCATGCCACCGTTCATGGCTTTATTCATCTGAGAGTTAATTTCATTTAGATTATATTTATAGATCTTTTTGTACTGCTTCTCGCTAAGATTAACCAACTCGCTTACGTGATCAGCCTCTCTTTTGGCAATAGATTCAGCTGTCGGCCTCTCTCTATGAGGTCTTTGTTGAAGATCATCCTGTGCAAAAGCGCTTGTAAAAACAAATAGACTTAATGTTAAAGTCATGATTGCTGTTGTAAAATGTTTCATTGTCGTACTTTTTATTGTTATGACGGCAAAATAAAAGTATCGGACCTCGAAAAACAAACGAACTCGACAGAAAGAGTAATTTTGCCGACAGAAAATAAGTTTTTTCGTACAAATATTCTATCTTTGCAACTCAAAATTTTGCCTTTTTAGCTCAGTTGGTAGAGCAGCTCATTCGTAATGAGCAGGTCGCGGGTTCGAGTCCCGTGAAAGGCTCATGAGTTGAGTAATCCTGAGTCAACTTCGCTATGCCGGGAAAGAAATTCTGCCCAGGGAAGAATTTCTCCTCAATGTTTGTGCAAGAGCACAAAATTCTTACTAACTTTATACTTCATAAATATTAAGCTTATGAGACAACATTTTATTATGGTTATCTGCATACTGACCTGCATCATCTCAAGCTGCTCAAGCAGCGATCAGGTAGATGCTTACGGCAACTTCTCAGCCCCCGAATGGCTTGTCTGTGCAGAAACGGCAGGAAAAATTGTATCACTGTCTATAGAGGAAGGCATGATTTTAGAGCCGGAGATCCAAGTCGGATCGATAGATACGACTCTACTCATTTTGCAACGCAACAATCTTGTCACCCAAGTCAAGGCTCTGCGCGCCACTATGCCACAGGAAGCCATTCAGATTGAAGCATTACAACTTGAGCGCAACGCTGCGCAAAATGAATTGAATCGCATAAACGCTTTGGTCTCGTCCGGTTCTGTAGACGC
Organism: Bacteroidales bacterium; assembly: GCA_028691975.1. GTDB lineage: Bacteria > Bacteroidota > Bacteroidia > Bacteroidales > UBA932 > Cacconaster. The sequence continues at coordinate 18,088 of JAQUYF010000028.1, forward strand.
AAAGAGCAGTGATCAATATAGAGATCGGATAGCAGTTGCCGACGGCAAAATAGCCGCTGCCCGTTCCTCACTTCACCAGCAATCAGCTACTGTCCTCGCGCAGATAGAAGCGCTTAATTCACAGCTCGCCATTGTCAATGAGCAGATTAATCGCTGCCGCATCATCAATCCGGAGCACGGAGT
>JAQUYF010000028.1:18370-24892 GCA_028691975.1 Bacteroidales bacterium
ATGAAGCAAAAACTGTCACTCTGCTGTGCAGCAGTTCATCATCCTGATGTTTATTTTCTTGACGAACTGACAACAGGCATTGATCCTGTTTCCCGACAGGAGTTATGGCAAGAGATGGAAGAGCTTAAGAAGGAAGGAGCTACAATGATTATGAGCACCCACTACATAGATGAGGCTGAAAATGCAGACAGCATCTTTTTATTGGATGAAGGGCATAAAGTGCTATTCGATTCACCTAAAACGATAATGGAGACCTTTCCCAAAAAGAGTGTCGAGATTGTGGTTGCCAACCACAGGCAAACCCGTGCCGCCAACCTTGAAGACGTATTCGTTGATTACTTGACAAGACAACATGAATCAAGGAGTTAACATAATCAATATTACGAAACGCTTTGGTCGTTTCTATGCTGTCAACAATGTCTCTCTCTCAGTTGACGCAGGTAAGATTTTGGGGCTTTTCGGTGCCAACGGAGCAGGCAAGACTACCCTGATCAGAATGATCGGCGGTCTGATTAAGCCGACCTCCGGTGAATGTATTATCGCCGATGGAGCTAAAAAAGGAGACAAACTGAGCAAGATTGGATACATGAGCCAGTCATTCTCACTGATTGAGGAGCTTACAATGGAAGAGAACCTCTCTTTCTATGGCACCTTGTATGGAATGAAAAGCTCTGCTGTACAGGCCGCTTCGCAAAAATATACCGACTACTTCGGACTCGACAAATTTCACAAATCTTTAGTCAGTCGCCTTCCGACTGGACTGCGTCAGCTCCTTGCATTTTCGGTATCGATGATGCACGAACCTACCATACTGCTTATAGACGAGCCGACGTCAGGGCTTGATGCCGTAAATCGCCGCAAGATGTGGGATGCAATATATATGGCAGCACTTTCAGGCACTGCCGTGATTGTAAGCACTCACTACCTTGACGAAGCTTTCTACTGCAATGAGATAGCCTTGATGGAGCATGGTGTAGTCAAGGTCCATGGTAATCCGGAAGAACTTGCCAAGAATGTCCCCAATGGAAAATTGATTTACTACTTTACGCAACACAACTAAGAATGAAGACTTGGAATGCAATAAAAGCCGTCTCCATAAAAGAGGTTAAGTACATCATCCGCGACCCTGTAAGTTGCTTGGTGCTGTTCCTTATGCCTTTTTTTCTGCTTTTCGGATTTATCCTGTCTCCTAATTTAGTCTGCAGCCATATCGCGGTGTTAAACGGTAATCACGATCCGCGCATTGAGGAGCTATTCAACAGAATTGATGCACAACCCAATATCGTTATTGTAGAGCATCTTAACTCCGAAGATCAAATTACCGAGGCATTTACTCGCAACAATATTAAAGCTGTCATTGCCGCATGCGATGAGGGCACGAATATCTTTATAGATTACTCCGACCCTCGGGTAGCCTCAAATGTGGAAAGTCGCATAATCGGTGTAGTCAGGTCATTGGACAAAACGCAAGACATACTCAATATAAGATATGTATATAATCCGACCTTACAACCGGAAGCAATGCCTGTCCCGCTGCTTATTGAAATTATACTCCTCATTATATCGTCTATAATGTTGAGCATGTGTGTCAGCCGTGAAAAAGAGCAAGGTTCGGCAAGACTTCTTGCTCTAACCCCTATCTCTTCCGCACAACTCGTATTAGGAAAGGTTCTTCCTTATGCCGTACTCTCTCTTTGCCACATTCTCTTCATCTTCCTGCTCTTTCACTATGCCTTCGGAATTGAGATTCAGGGCAGCGCAGCTCTATTTCTACTGCTATGTATGCTTTTCTCACTTGACTCTATGGCACACGGACTTCTTTTTGCCACGTGGGCAAAACATCAACTTGAAGTGGTAATATTGTGCTGGTTGGTATTTTTCATACCTAATGTATTCCTTTGCGGGTATGTATCTTCAATTGCCGAGATGCCAGGAGCACTGAGGGTCCTGTCAAGTATCATGCCCGGTACTGCCTTTATGAATGCATATTTGGGCATTGTCTGTCGCGGAACAGGATTCGCAGAAAACATATTGTGGTTCGCTATCATAATCGCTCAAATTATACTGATATCGCTACTTTCTCTGTCCGGCTTTACACATCGTTATTCAAAATCGCTATGAAACGTTTCTGCGCTATATTTCATAAAGAGTTTTTGCAGTTGCTGCGCTCACCAATATTAATGGCGGTGTTGGCAATCTGTCCGGCCATCATTGTTTGTGTTATACCGTTTGCCCTTGGTAATGACCCTAAAATCAAGGCAGACATAGTGGATTTGGACAATAGTACGACGAGCCGTCTTCTAACAGAACGTCTGCAATCTTCCTATATGTTTTCAAAAGTCGTGAAAGTACCCAACTACGAATTTGCCCTTCAAGATCTTGAGCGCACAAAAATAAACGCCGTTATTGTATTTCCGGAAGGACTTGAAGGCTCTATTGCCGATCAAAACCCGAAGCAAATATTTGTGGGTGTGGACGCGACCAACACAATAAAGGCTCAAGCTGATGCTTTCCACATTTCAGGCGTGCTCGCCTCGGGTAACATACAAAAAGATAGTGTCAGTGTACAGCAGATGTTCAACCAGGAGGGAAATGGCCGTATGTACAATCTGATCGCCTTAATATCTTTGATGCTGACGATAGTCGGAATGAGCCTTATGACTCTCAATATTGTTGCTGAAAAAGAACATCACATTGTCGAGCACGTGCTGCTAACGGGAGTAAGTCCGGCATCTTTAATTGCTGCAAAACTGCTTTTCTTTGATCTTATTGCCATTATGGAGCTGATTATAGGTTTATTGTTAGGCCATCTCATTTTCGGCCTGGAAATAGCCGGATCCGTGATTGAACTGATTTTTGGCTGCGCCATTTTACTTTATCCACTGCTCTCCATGGCACTTTTCATCTCTGCAATATCCAAAACGCAGATGCAAGCCATTTATATGATGATATTTCTGCTTGTGGTAATCGTGCTTCTGAGCACCATGTTTTCCCCTTTGGAAAATATGGCCGATAATACGACCATAGTCTGCAAGATTAATCCGCTATTCTGGCTTATAGAAGCTATGAGAAATGTGATACTGAAGGGATTTTCGATTTGGATCATGCGAACCGAAATGGCAGCCTCAATCATTTTCGGCACGATACTGTCATTTTTCTCCAAACTTGCAATAAAGAAAATATCATAAGACTTATGAAACGACTCCTTTTCGCCTTATCCTTCATTGCAATGATGCTGCAATGGTCTGACTCTCATGCACAGAAGATACTTGCCCTGTATAATGAGTCTGCCGAACCTGCCCAAGTCGAATTTGCACAGCAAGCTATCAAATATTTCCAATCTCTTTCTGCTGATAACTCTCTTGTTTTCGAAACATCTTCAGAATTTGACAATTCTTCGCTTTACGACCTTCAGAAATATGATATCATTATTATGTTAAACGAGATACCGTGTTCCGGCAAAACGCGCAGGCACTTTGAGCAATATATGGAGAAAGGTGGTGCATGGATAGGTTTTCATGCAGCTGGTAGCAGTGCTTCTTTATCGAAGTGGGAGTGGTTTGATGACTTCCTGGGAGTTGAAAGAAGTAGCAGTATCAATGAATCCACTAAATGCACTCATCCGGCTTTACCCGTAAAATTAAGAGTGGAAGACCCGCTCCACGCTGTTTGCCGCACATTACCGGACTCATACATTGCTCCTGCTGCCGAATACTTTCAATGGAGCGAGTCACCGCGCAACAACCCTGACGTGGACGTGCTTGTTAGTATTTCTCCTGAAGAATATCCATTGGGGATTGGTTCGATCATTCCCGGAGGAGATACGCCTGTAGTCTGGACCAATACCAAATACAGAATGATATATTTTAATTTCGGTTATGGCCTCCTTACTTTTTCGGATCCAACGCAAAACAAATTGATAACCAATGCTTTGATTTGGCTTTCAAAAAATGCTGCACATCGCCGTCAACTGATCAATAATCCTGATCCCATAGCACTTGCATACGTATTTTATCGTTCAGATCAACATCCTCTTCCTGATCCTGCAGCCATTACCCATATAAATTTTGCATTTGGCCATGTAAATGAGTCCTGTAATGAAATATTTATTCCCCAAGAGAGTGGCCTGCACGCCATTACAGGTCTGAAAGAGATAAAACCATCTCTTAAAGTGCTACTTTCTATCGGTGGGTGGGGCAGCGGCAGATTTAGTGAAATGGTATCAGATGAAGCATTACGTCATGCATTTGCACAGGATTGCAAACGAGTGATTGATGAGTTCAATCTCGACGGAATAGATTTCGATTGGGAGTATCCGACAAATAGTGTGGCCCTGATATCGTCTGCCCCTGAAGATACTCGAAATTTCACTGCTTTAATGAAAGAGGTACGAACAGCAATCGGCAAGGATAAACTCCTCACTCTCGCAACTTCAGCTTCAGGCAAATACATTGACTTCCCCGCAATAGAACCATTTGTTGACTTCGTCAATATTATGACCTATGACTTTGTGATGACGGAACCATTTCATCATGCAGGGCTGTATCCATCATCGCTGACAGGGTCAATGTCGTGTTACGAATCGGTACTGGCTCATGTAAAAGCGGGCTTTCCGATAGAGAAACTTGTACTAGGAATTCCATTCTATCCTCGCACGGTTGCAGGATTTCCGCGCACAAGAGGTGGATGGAAAGCAATGGAAAGCAATCCTGACTATAGAGTATGCTGGGATGACGTTGCCAAAGCTCCATATCTAAGAGACAGCTTGGGCAACTTCGCCGCATCATACGACAATCCTCGCTCCATAGCATACAAATGCCGTTTCATTCACAAATACGGCATGAAAGGGGCAATGTACTGGAGCTACAGTTCCGATGACGAACAGGGCACGCTACGCTGGGCCGTCTATAACGGCATAATGCTTAAAGATGAGTAATAACCGCAATTGTATTATTTTGGACACTGCCAAAACAGAATCGGGATTTAGCTCTCAACTAAATCCAGAACCCAATTATCGTTTACACAAAATTTTGGACACTAACACACAAAGTTCTGAGCACTGTTACGCAAATTTCTGACAATGCCGCACAAAGTTCTGGGCACCGTTACGCAAATTGTGGACAATGCCGCACAAAGTTCTAAGCACCGTTACGCAAATTGTGGACAATGCCGGATAGTGCCGATAAGTTATTACTACCATTCTACCTTTCATCAATCATGATAAATAACGCTCTAATAAGCCTTCCGGACACAAAATTCGAGATAGTGACGTCTTCCATCATCTAACTTATGCCTATCATTGCCTTTTCACAAACTTCATTATTATTCTGTATGGCATTACCATTCCCAACCTCTCATATTATTTCTGCATAGCATAACCTTTCACAACCTTCCTTATTTCTTCTGCCTTTTCACCTTATTAACCTTTCGGACCACTATAATTCATTACCTGTTTCATCTTTTCTTACTATTTCTGCATAACATTACTTCTTCCAACCTTCCTTATTTTTCTACCTTACATATAGCCACGTTTGAGACAACTATTGAGGCCGCACTAGTGTTTTTCATGAGTTCTGCCAGGTTGAAAGCCAAAAGCCTATTTTGTATCTGTCACACAGATGACACTTGGAGTGTAATCACCCCAAAAGAAGATTACAAGATAAATATTGCGACATAAAGAATGACTGTATTAGTAACATTCTTTTACTGTGCACTATACCACTTTTGCCATTCTACATCTTATTTCATTGTATTTGGCAGTATCGGCAAAATATGGCTCAGAGGACATTTTGAGCGGGATCGCCAGCGAAATAGACTTTGACATAAAGAATGACAATATTGGTAACATACTGATAATACCCACTATACTACTTTTGCCATTCTGCATCTCATTTCATTGTATTTGGCAATGTTGGATAAACATGTCGCTACAGTAGCTACTCCATCCGAGACATAGGGAGTAGCATTATTCGTAAAACAATGTTACACAATTTATTACCGCAAAAGTCAATCCCTATGTCCGACACGAGACACACTCCAGAGACACATGCAACCAAGACATAGAGAGTAGCATTATTCGTAAAACAATGTTACACAATTTATTACCGCAAAAGTCAATCCCTATGTCTGACACGAGACTTTGACATAAAGAATGACAATATTGGTAACATACTGATAATACCCACTATACTACTTTTGCAATTCTGCATCTCATTTCATTATATTTGGCAGTATCGGCAAAATATGGCTCATAGGACATTTTGAGCGGGATCGCCAGAGAAATAGACTTTGACGTAAAGAATGGCCATATTGGTAACATACTGATAATACTCACTATACCACTTTTGCAATTCTGCATCTCATTTCATTATATTTGGCAGTGTTAGAAAAATGTGGCTCAGACGACACTTTGAGCATGGTCACCCAAAAGAAGATTACGACATAAAGAATTGCTATATTGACAATTTATTGGTGCTGAAACATCGCCTGAGAATTCATGCCGCAGTAAGATTCAGTTTGGCG